>JABFVX010000087.1 GCA_013362555.1 Mycobacteriaceae bacterium | reverse complement strand
CCGCAGCTGCGGGTGTGAACGCGCGATACGGGTGTGGGGACGGGGTTACGCGCCGCGCGCGGACGTGCGGAAGCGGGCGCGGTAGGCCGACGGGGTGACGCCGAGGTGGCGCAGGAAGGCGCGGCGCAGGGATTCGTC
Source organism: Mycobacteriaceae bacterium (assembly GCA_013362555.1). GTDB lineage: Bacteria > Actinomycetota > Actinomycetes > Mycobacteriales > Mycobacteriaceae > JABFVX01. Next base: position 7,894 of record JABFVX010000087.1, on the reverse strand, counting down.
GCTGCCCAGTCCGCTGCGCTGCGCGGCGGCGGTCACCGACTCGCCCGACTCGAGCATCGACTGGGCGGCCTCCAGGCGCGCCGACTCCACGAACGCTGCCGGCGTGGTGCCCAGTTCGTCGCGGAACAGCCGAGTCAGGTGGCGCACACTGACGTTCACCCGCGCCGCCATGGCCGGGAGGGCGTGGTCGGCGGCCGGGTCGGCCATGACGGCGTCGATCACCTGGCGAAGGTCGTCGCGGCGCGGCCGCAGCGTGCGGGAGGCGACCGAGAACTGCGACTGGCCGCCCGGCCGCTGCAGGAACACCACGAGGTCACGGGCCACCTCCCGGGCCAAGTCCGCGCCTTCGTCCTCCTCGACGAGCGCCAGCGCCAGGTCGAGGCCCGCGCTGACACCCGCGGAGGTGACGACCGCGCCGTCGCGGACGTAGATCGCGTCCGGTTCCACGGTGACGGACGGATAGGCGCGTGCCAGTCGCCCGGTGTGCCGCCAGTGTGTCGTCGCGCGCCTGCCGTCCAACAAGCCCGCCTGCGCCAGCACGAACGCGCCGGTGCAGACCGAGGCCACTCGGCGGGCCGAGCGCGACGCGTCGGTGATGGCCGCGAGCAGCTCCGGCCCGGTCGGAGTGTGCGGCAGCCGCGGCCCGCCCGGGATCACCAGCGTGTCCACCGGGGCCAGGTCCCGATAGCAGCCGTCGACCAGCAGACGGGTTCCCGACGCGGCCGTCACCGGATCCCCGGTCGGCGATCGCAGCGTCACCTCGTAGCGGCCGCCGAGGCCGACCGCTGTGCTGAACACCTCGAGCACGGCGGTGAGGTCCAGCAGCCGCACGCCGTCGTAGGCCAGCACGACCACCTGTCTTTTCACACTTGCCGACACTACCAACCCGGCATGTCCGAATGTGTGGGATTCATGGCCGGAAGGACATGGTCGCGGCCATGGCCCGTCGGCCACTGTTATCGGCATGGAAACCACCACCCGCCCGCCGCTGCCGCCGTTCACCGCGGCCACGGCGCGGCAGAAGGTCCTGGCGGCCGAGGCCGCCTGGAATTCTCGCGATCCCGTGCGGGTCGCCGCCGCCTACACACCGGACTCGGTGTGGCGCAACCGCAATGAGTTCGTCAGCGGGCGCGCGGACATCACCGCCTTCCTGACCGGCAAATGGGAGCGCGAACTCGACTACGCACTGCGCAAAGAGCTCTGGGCGTTTCACGACAACCGCATCGCCGTCCGGTTCCAGTACGAATGGCGCGACGCCGCGGGCCAGTGGTGGCGCAGCTACGGCAACGAGCTCTGGGAGTTCGCCGAGAGCGGCCTGATGAGCAGGCGCGAGGCGAGCATCAATGACGTTCCCATCACCGCGTCCGAACGCCGGATCTTCGGCCCGCGCTCCGACGACGAACTCACTCAGCCGCTTCCGCTCCGGTAGCGGCACGCCCGACCCTGTTCACGCTCAACCCATCGAGGAGTACGACAATGACCGACATCCGCCACCACACAGCCGAGATCCAGGGCCTGTCCGTGTTCTACCGGGAGGCGGGCGACCCGGCCAACCCGACCCTCGTACTGCTGCACGGGTTTCCGAGCTCCTCGGCGATGTTCCGAAACCTTATGCGCGAACTCGGCGACCGGTACCACCTGATCGCCCCTGACCACATCGGGTTCGGGCAGTCGGCGATGCCCGCCGTCGACGAATTCGACTACAGCTTCGAGAAACTGACCGACGTCACCCAGGAGCTGCTCGACACGCTCGGGATCACCCGGTTCGCGCTCTACATCCAGGACTACGGCGCGCCTATCGGGCTGCGCATCGCCGCGCGGCACCCGGAACGGATTACGGCCATCGTCACCCAGAGCGGCAACGCGTACCTGGAGGGCTTCACGCCGTTCTGGGATGTGCTGTTCGCCCACGCCAAGGACCGCGCCGCGAACGAGGCAGCGGTGCGCACGCTGCTCGAGCCCGCCGCGACCGAATGGCAGTACTTGCACGGCGTTCCGCAGGACCGGCGGGACCTGGTCAGCCCGGACACCTGGACCCTGGACCAGGCGTACCTGGACCGCCCGGGCAACAAGGAGATTCAGCTCCAGCTGTTCTGGGACTACCAGTTCAACCTCGACGGCTACCCGGCGTTCCAGAAGTACTTCGCCGAACACCGGCCGCCGGTGCTGATCGCCTGGGGCGAACACGACGAGATCTTCGGCTCCGACGGCGCCCGGGCCTTCTTGCGCGACCTCCCCGACGCCGAACTGCACCTGCTCGACGCGGGCCACTTCGCCCTGGAAACCCACGGCCCCGAAATCGCCGCCCTGATCCGGGATTTCCTCGCGCGAGTCGGGTAGCACCACATCCGGAATGGCCCGTGGCGTGCGCTGAGCGCACGCCACGGGCCATTCTGGAGGAGATCGCGGAACTGTCGTACCGTGAGTGAGTGGAGCTACTCGCCGTCCTGATCACCCTGCTGTTCGTGATGATCCCGTTCACCCTCGTCGGCGTCGTCATCACCCTCGTCGTCCTGAAGACCCGGCGGGCGGGCGCGAACCATCGAAACCGCTGGGCGGCAGGCGGCGTCGGTGCGACGGGCGCCACCTACTATCACGGCGACAGCGGTCCGAACGTTCCTGACGCGGGCTATTTCATCCCGGGATACTTCGACCCCGGCGGCGGCTCCGAGTCCCACCACCACGGCTCCCACCACCACGACTCGTCCCACCACGGCTCCGCACACTGCGGCGGCGGCACGAGCAACTGCGGGGGCGGCGGCAGCAGTTGCGGAGGCGGCGGCAGCAGCTGCGGCGGCGGCGGGAGCAGCTGAACCCGCACCGACCAGGCCGAAATGCCCTGCGCGAGCGAATAAACCGCCGATCACGCATCGATCAGTCTGCTATGACGTCGGCCGACCTGCCGCTTCCGCCGCCGACCAAGACCGAATGTGATCTGGCAAACGTTGCCGAAGCCGATCACGCGACACTCAGGACGCGGGGATTCTTCGTCCCGTTTACCCATCGTGCACGGCGAACTAGGACGCCGCCATGCGCAGCTGGGCCAGTTCGGCGGGAGTCAACAACCGCTCCAGCCGTTCACTCGACCAGGACTCGTCGGCTGTCGCCGAGCCCATCGCCTGCCTGTCGTACCGCCCGACCTCGCGGACCGTCCGATTCAGCGAATACAGGTACCGATGCAGTTTCACCGTTCTCACCGCTTCCACCCCTCGACTGCGCTAACACCTGATACATCGAGGTTATTCACGGTTTCATTACGGCGAAAGTTCTTTTTCACAGGGCCCGCTCGCGGGCCGGGTATTCAGCTGTGCCACAGCCGTTCGCAGGGCAGCGGGCGCAGGTCGTCGCTGACTTCCTCGTCAATGGTGACGACCGCGCCGACCGTGTGCGCCGCCATCGCGAACTCGTGTGCGACGGCGCTGTCCGCGCGGTAGTCGAGAGGATCGAACCCCTCGAACCACACCCGGAGCCTGCACTGACTGGTGACATCTCCCACCAGAAGGGTCATGGGCCAACGGTAGCCCCGCACTCAGCGAATTGGTAGCTACTTCGCCGAATTCGGCGACAGCACGCCATAACGAGTCCATAAAGGCGAAAATCATGCGTTTCCAACCGAACTAGCTGGTACATTTCCGGCCATGCGCATGAGACGAGCGGGTCAGGCCCTCCTACCGGCTGCTCTGGCGGGCATGCTGCTCGCTGGTTGCTCGGATTCGGACTCCGACAGCAAGGGCGACGCCAAGCACGAGGTGACCGTGGTCGGCCACGGCCAGGTCCGCGGCGCCCCGGACATCCTCAACGCCGACATCGGCGTCGAGGTCAACGCACCGGAGGTGTCGGCCGCGCTGAGCCAGGCCAACGACCGGGCCAACGCGATGATCACCGCGATCACCGCGGCGGGCGTCGCGAAGGCCGACGTGCGCACCACCGCGGTAGATGTCCATCCGGAGTACTCGACGCCCGGCCCGGCGGGCGGGCCGCACGCCATCTCCGGCTACCAGGCGTCCAACACCGTGCACGTGGTGGTGCGAGACCTCGCGAAAGCCTCGAAGGTGCTCGACGACGCGGTCCGCGCCGGCGGCAACAACGCGCGGCTGAGCAGTGTCGCCTTCGCCATCGACGACAAGTCCAAGCTGCTGTCCGATGCCCGGGCCAAAGCTTTCGACGATGCCAAGCACCGCGCGGAGCAGTACGCCGCGCTGGCGGGGATGAAGTTGGGCCGGGTCGTCACCATCAGCGAAACCAGCAGCGGCCGCGGCGACCTCCCGGTTCCCGCCGCTCCCGAGTACAAGGCCGACAGCGCCGTCCCGCTCGAGCCAGGCACCCAGCAGATCAGCTTCACCGTCAACGCCACATGGAGCCTCGTGTAGCACGGACCAATACCTCCAGAATGACCCGTGACGTGCGTCCATCGCACGTCACGGGTCATTCTGGAGGGTATTTGGCGCTCAGTTCTGCCGGGCCGAGCGGCCGCGGAGGTGAGCGGCGGCGGCGAGTGCAAGGCCGAAGGCGGTCCAACCGAGGAGGACGGCGGCAGGGGCCGCCGCGGCCGCGCCGTCGAAGAAGGAGACCGATCGCAGCAGGGTGGTCAGAGCGCCCGGAGGCAGCCACTGGCCGAACGCGCCCCAGCCGGACGGAAGCAGTTCCGGGGCGCTGGTCGCACCCGAGAGCGGGTTGCCGAGCACCATGATCGTCACGGCGCCGAGGCCGATTCCCAGCGGGCCGAGCAGCGAGGCCGCCCCGACGACCACGCCGCCGCCCGCGAACAAGCCGAGCGCGATCACCCCGGCCGTGGCCGGATACCCGCCGGTGAGCACGCCGAGCCACGGGCCGAGCAGTGCGGCCGCCGACAGGCCCGCACACACCGCCGCCCCTGCCAAGGCCACCAGTCGCAGGCCCACGGTACGAAAGGCGACGAAGCTGAGAATGCCGCCGAGCAACGCGCCGAGCACCAGCGGCAGCGAGCCCGCGGCGAAACCTGCGCCGCGCGGATCGTCGGCGGGCAGCGGCACGACCGGCGTCGCGTGAGCCTGCCCGCCGGGCGCGGCTATCCCTGCGGCAATACCGTCGAGGATCTGGGCGACCGCCGGACTCGCGGCGGGCGCGGACAGCACCGCGGGCGGACGGCCCGCGACGATCGCACCATAGGCATCGCGGTCGCGAATGGCCTGGCGGGCCGTCTCGGCGTCGGAATAGGCCGAGACCGTGAACCCGCCGGGCTGCATGTGGTCCAGCTTCTGGGTCACTTCGGTCACGAACTGAGCGGGACCCGCGACAGCGACCGGCACCTCGCGGGGCGCGATGTTGGCGGCGGGCCAGGCGAAGGCCGCGATCAGCACGGCGACCCCGACGGTGATCCCCGCCACCACCGCTGCCAGCCGGGGCAAGTTCTCCCTCATCATCGCTCCTCCCAAGAGAACGAACGTTCATTTTTGTCGATGTCAGCATGTGCCCTACGCTGTGATTGCGTCAAGAGGGAGCGTTCGCTTTATTATGGGTTCATGCCGAAAGTCAGCGAAGAACACCGCCAGGCCCGACGCGCCCAGATCCTCGCGGCGGCGCGTCGGCGGTTCGCGGCCAACGGCTTCCACATGACGTCCATGGACGATGTCATCGCCGAAGCCGGGCTGTCCGCGGGCGCGCTCTACCGGTACTTTCCCAGCAAGAACGCGCTGATTCTGGCCTGTGCGGAGGATGCGCTGGACACTGTGACGTCCGTCGTCACCGAGCTGGCCGCCGACCCGAAGGGACGCACGCCCGGCCAGACTGTCGCGTGGATTCTGTCGCGGTCACTGGCCACTCTGGGGGCCGACAACTCACGGCTCGGGATGCTGGCCTGGACCGAGTCGCTGCGCAATCCGGAGCTGCACCAGTTGCTGGCCGAGCGCTACCGCGCGATCCGGGACGCCATGCGCCAGGCCGCGCGCGCCTGGACCGACGACGACGCCGAGGCGGACGCCGTCGCGAAGACGATGCTCTCGGTCGTGCTCGGCTTTCTGGTTCAGCGCGCCATCCTGGGCGACGTCGCCGAAGCCGACCTCACCGCGGGACTTGACGCCAGAATGACCCGTGACGTGCGTTGAGCGCACGTCACGGGTCATTCTGGAGGTACGGAAGCCGGGTCAGGCGGGGGCGGGCGCTCCGAGGGCGGGCAACGCGACGACCTGCGAGGCGTAGGACAGACCCGCGCCGAAGGCGATGAGCAGGGCGATGTCGCCGGGCTTGGAGCGGCCGGTGCGCAGCAGGGCCTCCATGGCGAGGGGGATCGAGGCGGCCGAGGTGTTGCCGGTGTCGGCGATGTCGTCGGCCACCGCGCAGCTTTCGGGCAGGCCGAGCACGCGGGCCATGATCTCGATGATCCGGCCGTTGGCCTGGTGCGGAATCATCGCGTCGAGCTGGTCCACCTCGATGCCCGCGGCGTCGAGGGCCTCCCGGCACACCTTCTCCAGCGAGTGCGCCGCCCAGCGGAATACCGCGGTGCCTTCCATCGCCAGGTACGGGCGCACGGACTCCTTGCCGAGCGCGGCCACCTCGTCGAAATATGTCGCCCAGTCCTTGGTCTGGCGGATGGCATGGTCCTGATTGCCGTCCGAACCCCAGATGGTGGGCCCGATGCCGGGATGCTCGGACGGGCCGACCACCACCGCGCCCGCGCCGTCGCCGAAGAGGAACGCGGTGGAGCGGTCGGTGAAATCGATCGTCTCGGTGAGCTTTTCCACTCCGATCACCAGCACATGCCGCGAGGTGCCCGCCTTGACCTGGTCCGAGGCGAGCGCGAGGGCGTGACAGAAGCCCGCACAGCCCGCGGAGACGTCGAAGGCGGCCACGTCGGTCATGCCGAGTTCGCTGGCGATCTTCGGCCCCGCGGCGGGGGTAAGCAACAGGTGGGTGGAGGTGGCGACGAGCACGCAGTCGACCTGCTCGGCGTCGACCTCCGCCCCGTCGAGGGCCTGGCGCGCGGCCGCGACGGACATCGACACGATGGTCTCGGTGTCGTCGGCGAAGCGGCGGGTGCGGATGCCGGAGCGGGTTCTGATCCACTCGTCACTGGAATTGATGGGCCCGGCCACCTCGTCGTTGGTGACGACCCGAGTCGGGCGGTAAGCCCCTACCCCCAGGACCGCGGTGTAATCGACGCCGGTCCGCTGGGCAATGCGAGCGATCATAACGGGCGAGTCTACCTTACCTACGGTACCGTAGACATGAGGATTCCTCATATTGTTCGGAACTGCCGACGGAAATGCGGTGAATCCCAACCAGTCGGCCCTATGTTTGGTCAAGACAAATCGGACACAACCGAAGGGGTACTGCAATGTCGGGGCTTATCGGTTTCATCGTGTGGATCGTCATCGGCGGTCTCGCCGGTTGGGTTGCCAGCCTGATCATGAAGACCGACGCCCAGCAGGGCGTCCTCATGAACGTCGTCGTCGGCATCGTCGGCGGTCTGATCGGCGGCTTCGTGCTGCGGCTGTTCGGCTTCAGCTCGGGCGGCCACATTGTCTGGACTTTCCTCACCAGCGTCATCGGCGCGGTGGCGCTGATCTGGCTGGTGCGCGCGGTCAGCGGCCGCAGCGTCTGACAAGGCTTCCAAGTACCTCTACGACGACCCGTGAGTTGCGTACGGCGCAACTCACGGGTCGTTCTGGAGGTCGGGCCGGGCCGTTGGGCGGCCGACTCACGTAAGGTGTGAGCGGCTCGGTTGCGGCCCTTGGCTTTTTGCTCGAATCGCAGCCGCCGGAACTGGAAACTTTCGGAAGAGGAGCACGTGGCACGCCGTCCTACCCCGCAGGGCACCCCGGAACGCACGGGTCTGGCTCATGTCGTCGACCTGGTTCGGGCCACAGTGCCCCCGCTGCACCCGGCCGGACTGCCTTTCGTCGCGGCGCCGCTGGCC
>JABFVX010000042.1 GCA_013362555.1 Mycobacteriaceae bacterium | reverse complement strand
CACCGCCGCGGTCAGCGCCGCGTCCGGGGCCTCGGCCGCGGCGGCGTCCAGCCGGTCCGCCGCGGCCACCGACTGGTCGCGCGACAGCGCGCTCAGCTGCGGGTGCGTGCGGTTCACGACCAACCCGGCCAGCGGCATTCCGTCGGTCGAGAGCCGGTCGACGAAGAAGGACGCTTCTCGCAGCGCGTCCGGCTCGGGCGCGGCCACCACCAGGAAATGCGTGCCCGGCCGCGACAGCAGCTCGTAGGTGCGGTCCGCCCGCTCCCGGAAGCCGCCGAACATCGAGTCCAGCGATTGCACGAACGCCGAAAGGTCTTTGAGCAGCTGCCCGCCGATGATGGTGGACACCCCGCGCAGCGCCAGGCTCATCGCCCCGGTGACGAAGCGGCCGACGCCGCGGCCGGGCGCGGTGATGAGCCGGATCATCCGGCCGTCGAGGAAGTTGCCGAGACGTTGCGGTGCGTCGAGGAAGTCCAGCGCATTGCGCGACGGCGGGGTGTCCACGACTACGAGGTCCCAGGCGCCCGCGGCCGCCAACTGGCCGAGTTTCTCCATCGCCATGTACTCCTGCGTGCCGCCGAACGACGACGCCAGGGTTTGGTAGATGGGGTTGGCGAAGATCTGCTCCGCCTTCTCCGGGGTGGTGTGTTCGAGCACCATCTCGTCGAAGGTGCGCCGCATGTCCAGCATCATCGCGTGCAGCTCGCCCGACACGGTCTCCGGCAGCTGTACGCGCTGCGGGGCGTTGCCGAGCTCGGTCACCCCCAGCGACTGGGCCAGCCTGCGCGCCGGGTCGATGGTCAGCACGACCACCTTCCGCCCGCGCTCGGCCGCCCGTACGCCCAGTGCGGCCGCGCTCGGCGGCGCGCAGCCCGATCGCGGCGGCAGTGGTGGTTTTGCCGACGCCGCCGGAGCCGCAGCAGACGATCACCTTCGTCTCCGGATTGTCCAGGATGGCAAGCACATCCAGGTTTCCGGCGCTGAGGTCGGCCATCACTCGACTCCCTGTGCGGTGAGGTCGGCCGCCAGCTCGTACAGGGCGCCGAGGTCGATGCCGTCGGTGAGCTGCGGCAGGTGCAGCCGCGGGACCTCGACCTTCTCCAGTTCGTCGGCGCATTCGTCCTGGGCGCGCAGCACGGAGGCGTGTTCGACGGCTTCGCCGATCAGCCCGTCGAGTTCGGCGTCGGACACGGTCAGCCCGGCCCGTTCCAGTCCGGCCCGCAGCGCGGCGGCGTCCACGATGCCCGCCGCCGCGTCGTCGCGCGCCGCGCGCGGCAGGTATTCCACGCCCGCGCGGTTCACGATGACCGAGCCGATCCGGAAGTCGGCCGCGGACAGTTCGTTCACGCCGTCCGCGGTCTCCTGGACCGGCAGCGCCTCCAGCAGGGTGACCAGGTGAATCACCGTCTGGTCCGAATGCACCAACCGCGAAACGCCTTCGGCTTGCGAGGCGATCGGCCCGGTCTTGGCCACCTGCAGCATGGCCTGGGTGACGTCGAGGAAGCTCGCGATGCGGCCGGTCGGCGGCGCGTCCACCACGACGGCGTCATAGACGTGCGGCGCCTTGCTCGCGCTCTTTTTGGCGGAGCGGATGACGCACTCTTTGATCTTGCCGGTGAGGATCACGTCCCGCAGTCCCGGCGCCAGTGTGGTCACGAACTCCACCGCGCCGATTCGCTTCATCGCCCGACCGGCCAGGCCGAGGTTGTAGAACATGTCCAGATATTCGAGGAACGCGTACTCGACGTCGAGGGCTAGCCCGAACACTTCGCCGCCGTTGTCGGCGGTCGCGATCTTGGTTTCGGTCGGGGGGAGCGGCGGCAGGTCGAACAGCTGCGCAATGGACTGCCGGTTCTCCACCTCGACCAGCAGGATTTTCTTGCCCGTCGAGGCCAGCGCCAGCGCCAAGGCGGCAGCCACCGTCGACTTGCCGGTGCCGCCCTTGCCCGAGACATAGTGGAGGCGGGCGCGGGCGGCGCGCTCGGACCAGTTGACGTCTGCGGGTTCCCCGGACGTCGGCGTCCCGGACGGCGTTGTATTCGGTACTGCCACGTTACCGAGGGTACCGGGGGAAAGTGTGACGAAGAGCGCGCCGTTCGGGTCGGCTAAGGTCTCCGCATGACCACCTGGGAATACGCCACTGTCCCGTTGCTCACCCACGCGACCAAGCAGATCCTCGACCAATGGGGCGCTGACGGCTGGGAATTGGTGAGCGTACTGCCCGGCCCGACCGGCGAGCAGCATGTGGCCTACCTCAAGCGGGCCAAGGCGTGACCGCGCCGGCGTGGCAGGCCGGCCTCGCGAAACTCGGACTGGAGCTCCCGCCGGTCGCGCCCCCGGTCGCGGTGTACGTGCCCGCTGTCCGCACCGGCTCGCTCGTCTACACCTCCGGGCAGCTGCCGTTCGTCGGCGGTGCCCTGCCCAGGACCGGCAAGGTCGGCGCCGACCTCGACACCGCCGAGGCGGCGGAGCTGGCCAAGCTGTGCGCCCTCAACGCCCTTGCCGCCGTGCACGACCTGGTCGGCTTGGACTCGGTGGTCCGGGTCGTCAAAGTGGTCGGGTTCGTCGCCTCCGCGCCCGGCTATACCGACCAGCCGCTCGTGGTCAACGGCGCATCCGAATTCCTGGGCGCGGTCCTCGGCGATGCCGGCGTCCACGCCCGTTCCGCCGTCGGCGTCTCCGAGCTTCCCAAGAACTCCCCCGTCGAGGTGGAAATCATCGCCGAGGTTCGCTGAGGCTGCGATCAATTACCTCCGGAATGACCCGTGAAGTGCGCTGAGCGCACTTCACGGGTCATTCCGGAAGCAGGCTCGATAGGGTGAGGGACGCGGCAGATCGGTGCTGAGGACTCCGAGGGCTCCGACGCCGCTGTGATGAGGGGCGGAATCCATGTCGTACCAACAGCGGCCGGGGCCGATTCGGGGCTGGTGGGAACAGCCGGAGCACGGTTCACAGCCCGCGGCGCCCACGCCTCGCGTGCCGCCCGCGTATCAGGCGCCTGCCGTCATGCCCGCCGGCGGGCAGCACCCGCAGACCCCCGGGCATCCGGCGTATCACGCGGCGATGCGGCCGAGCGGCGGGGCCGCGATCACGGCGGGGCTGCTGGCGATAGCCGGTGGACTGCTCGGGCTCACGACGATGATCTTCCTGCTGGTGCTCGTCGGGGCGAGCCCGGACGATTTCGCGGACGCCCGTCCTGTACTCGTCACGTCGGCGGCACTGTCCGGCGTGCTCGGCCTGATGCTGCTGCTGGGCGCGGCGATGCTGCTGGCGGGGCTGGCCGTCGGCCGGGCGCTGGTCGCGACCGCCGCGGGCGTCGTTCTGGTCGGTCATCTCGCGGGCGCGGTCTATCTGCTAGTCCAGATGAACAGCCACGGCGCGCCCGAAGACTTCCTGGCGCCCGCGATCGTCACGCTGTCATTCGCGCTATTCCCTCTCACCACATTCGTTCTCGCCGTGCTCGGCTCCACCACCAGGTGGCTCGCCTACCGCCGGTCCAGATAGCCGGGCGCCGGAATGCTCGCCTACCGCGGTCGTGCCGCAGCGCCTAGGCTGTGACGATGGGGCTTGCACATCCGGCGTATGGGCAGTTGCGTCCGGTGACGCCGTCGGCAGCGGTGCTGCTGGCGAACAATCCGTCCAGCATGACCCTGGAAGGCACCAATACCTGGGTGCTGCGGGCGCCGGGCCGCTCGGACTGCGTCATAGTGGATCCGGGTCCCGCCGACCGCGGGCACACCCGGTTGCTGACCGAGGTCGGCCCGATCGCGATGACGCTGATCACGCACCACCACCCCGACCACGTCGGGGCGCTCAAGCGCTTCGTCCCGCTCACCGGCAGTCCGGTTCGGTCAGTGGATCCGCGGTTTCTCAACCGGTCGATGCACCCGCTGCGCGACGGCGAGGTCATCGAGGCCGCGGGCCTGCGCATCCGCGTTCTCGCGACGCCGGGGCACACCACCGACTCGGTGTCCTTCGTCGTCGACGACGACGAAGGACACAAGGCGCTGCTCACCGGGGACACATTGCTCGGCCGCGGCACCACGGTGCTGGGCGGATACGACGGCGCGCTGTCCGACTACCTGGCCGCGCTGGACCGCCTGGTCGAGGCGGGCGCGGGGCGGGTCATGCTGCCCGCGCACGGGCCGGAGCTGCCGGACGCCGGCGAGGTCGCGCGGCAGTACCGAACCCACCGCCGGGAGCGTCTCGACCAGGTCCGCGCCGCTCTGCGTGCGCTCGGCAAGACGCCCGCGGAAGCCAAGCCGCTGCAAGTCGTTCGCCATGTCTACAAAGACGTGGACAAGCGCCTGTGGCCCGCCGCCCGAGTGTCGGTGAAGGCCCAGCTGGCGTACCTCCAAGACGAGGCCTAGGCGTAGAGCGAGTTTCTCCCCTCCAGAATGACCCGTGACGTGCGTTGGCTGCACGTCACGGGTCATTCTGGAGGGGGCTTTCACGGGTAAGTGCCGGCGCGTATCTATTTCCTTAACCAACGGCTATATTCGCCACAGTAAATCTATTGAAGTGATGGGGCTATGAGGCGCTTGTTGATTGGGCTGCCGGTACTGGCTGCCGCGGCATTGTTCGGAATCGTCACGGCGCCTGCGGCCTCGGCCGAAGCCACCGCTGACAAATCGCGGGTGATCACCACCGAAGACGGATGGCGCGTGCGGATCACCAAAACGGCGGAAAGCATTGACCGACATCCCAATCTGAACGGTTCGCCGTTGTCGCACGAGGGCTTCGTCAGCCTGAAGGCGGTCGCCGACATCACCGGCAAGGGCAAGGTTCCGGTGAATTCCGGCGCGATTGCCATGGGTTACCAGATCGGCTGCGCCGTCGACGTGTCCAGCGGCGTGAACGCGGGCATGTCCGCCGCCGTCGGCCCCAACGTCGGGGTGTCGGCGGCCGGCGTGAGCGCGGGCGCCAGCGCGCTGTTGCTGCCGAACCTGTCGACGACGTTGAAGCCGGGCCAAATCACCACCGTCGCGTTCGGCGTCAAGAATCTGGCGGGCGCCCATGGCTCGATCAAGGCAGATCAGGTGCAGGTGAAGATCGATTCCTGCCTCGGGCGGGTCAGCCTGCGCTCGTACGCGGTGGTGTCGGTCTCCACCGCCACCGCCGACAATTCGGTGGCCGTCTACGGCGATCCGGTGTGGCTGTGACCGCGCCGCGCCGCGCCGCGGCGGGACTGCTGCTGTGCGCCGCGGCGATGGCCGCGGCCGCGGGCCTCGGCCAGGCCGCCCCCATTGTCCCGATCCCATGCGATCGGGCAGGCACGGCGCAGCCGAGTGAGTGCTATCTCCCGGCCGACCCGGGTCCTGCCGCCGAGGCCCCGGCCAAGAGCCCGGCGCCGAACGGCGGTGCGCTGCTCCCACTGCCGTTCGGTACCCTCTTCGCGCGGCCGGGAGCCGACGGCGGAGCGCCCAACCCGCCTGCGACGGCGCTCATTCCGCCCGCCCCGCCGTCCGACGGCGGCAAGCCCATCGTCCCGGTCGGCTGATCCGGCACGCTCCCATCCTTGGGAAGTTTGGCATTGTCGTTGCCGCCGAACTAGATTCCGGTCGAAACTGGTCCGGTACGGGAATGGGCAGGGCGATGAGGCGCAGGGCAGTGGTGTTGCCCGTGGTGGCGACGGCGATCTGGTGCGGAGTCGCGGCCGCCGAACCGGCAGTGGCCGCTCCGCCCGCGACCCCGGCGGCCACCCTCGCGCCGGTGCAGGACGACTCCGGCGACGGCGGCCTCTCCGCGCTGCAGCTGCCCGGCCAGTCCGCCGTCGTGCCCGACGGTGACCCCGCAACTCCGCAAGCGAGCGCACTCGTTCCGCCCGCGCCCGGTCCCGGCACGGCCAAACCCATCGTGCCGACCAAGTGAGTGCGGACTTCTCCTACCTCCAGAACGACCCGTGGATTGCGTTAGACGCAATCCACGGGCCGTTCTGGAGGTATTGGACTTACCGAGCGCGGCGGGCGAGACGTTCGGAGTCGGTGATGAGCACGCTTTTGCCCTCGAGGCGGAGCCAGCCGCGGTGGGCGAAGTCGGCGAGGGCCTTGTTGACCGTTTCGCGGGAGGCGCCGACGAGCTGGGCGATCTCCTCCTGGGTGAGGTCGTGGGTCACCCGCAGCACGCCGCCCTCCTGGGTGCCGAAGCGCTGCGCCAGGTGCAGCAGCTGCTTGGCGACTCGGCCGGGCACGTCGGTGAAGATGAGGTCCGCCAGGGTGTTGTTGGTCCGGCGCAGCCTGCGGGCGAGCACCCGCAGCAGCTGCTCGGCGATCTCCGGGCGACTGCCGATCCAGGACTTGAGGGCCTCGCGGTCCATGCTCACCGCGCGCACCTCGGTCACGGTGGTGGCGCTGGAGGTGCGCGGACCCGGGTCGAAGATGGACAGTTCGCCGAACATGTCCGAGGGACCCATGATGGTCAGCAGGTTTTCGCGGCCGTCCGGGGAACGGCGGCCGAGCTTCACCTTGCCGGAGGTGATGATGTAAAGCCGGTCGCCCGGCTCGCCTTCGTTGAAGATGACGTGGCCGCGGGGAAAGTCCACCGGCTGCAACTGCTTGGCAAGCGCCGCGACCGCACTGGGCTCGACTCCCTGGAAGATGCCAGCTCTGGTCAGGGCTTCGTCCACTTACCTACTCCTTTGGATCGGATAAAAAAGTCCGCTCGCTGTCGTGACAGCATGTTATTACGATGCTGTGGGAAATACGACACTGTGTCGTGGTCACGACTGATCGTGACGGGAGTCTACCGGTCCCGGCGCTGTGGTACGGCGGCCTGAGCCAGCTAGGCAACAAAACCTCCAGAATGACCCGTGACGTGCATCCAACGCACGTCACGGGTCATTCTGGAGATTTGATTGTGTGGAGTGCGGCGCTAATGCGCTTCAGCTGGCACGGCGGCTCAGGGCCTTGTCGATGTGTTCGTCGGGGTAGAGGTCGTCTTCATGGCCCATCCTGCGGTGAAAGCGCTCGAGGGCGTCGGGCATGCCCCGGTCCGCCAGCGCTGCGACCTCTTCCAGAGTCGCGCCGTCGAGGAATCGCGTCACTTCCTGCTCGGGCACCGTCAGGCGGGCCAAGCGGGCCTCGAAGCGTTCCATACCCACGGCGAAGAGGATCAACAACGCGGGGAAGAGCATCACACCGAGTCCTTCCATACGGCTGAGTAAACACTGAGAATGTCTCGGAAGGAACACGAGGCCGGACACATCGGAACCCTTCCGGGGTGACCTGTCTCACATTCATTTTTCCGCGCTCTCGAGCTATGAGATGCCCCAATCGCCCGGTCGCACCGCGGGACTCGGGCTCCGCTCCGCCCCGCTTCGGTAGACCGCCGCCTCCAGGTCACTAAACGAACACGGCGGCAGACTGGTCGATGCCTTGTCCGTAGAGTGGGCCCGTGACACCCACACGATCATCGGGCGCGGGCCGCGCGCGGGACGGGGAGACGCGGCTGGGGCTGGTCCGGCGGTCGCGGCGCATGTACCGCAGCCTGACTACGGCATTTCCCGAGGTTCGATGCGAACTCGACTTCACCACTCCGCTGGAGCTGGCGGTCGCGACCATCCTGTCCGCCCAGTGCACCGATGTCCGGGTGAACCTGACGACCCCCGCGCTGTTCGCCAAATACCGCGGCGCCCGCGACTACGCTGAGGCGAACCGCGCCGAGCTGGAGGAGTTCATCCGGCCGACGGGGTTCTTCCGGAACAAAACGAATTCGCTCATCGGGCTGGGACAGGCGCTGCTGGAGCGGTTCGACGGCGAGCTGCCGCACACGATGGACGAGCTGGTCACCCTGCCGGGCATCGGCCGCAAGACGGCGAACGTCATCCTCGGCAACGCCTTCGACATTCCCGGGATCACCGTCGACACGCATTTCGGGCGGCTCGTGCACCGGTGGCAGTGGACCTCGGCCACCGACCCGGTGAAGATCGAGCACGCTGTCGGCGAACTCATCCCGCGCAAAGAGTGGACCCTGCTGTCGCACCGAGTCATCTTCCACGGCCGCCGCGTCTGTCACGCGCGCAAGCCGGCCTGCGGAGTGTGCGTGCTGGCCAAGGACTGTCCCTCCTACGGGCTCGGCCCGACCGAGCCGGAGCAGGCGGCCAAGTTGGTGAAGGGTCCCGAGACCGCGCAGCTGTTGGCGTTGGCGGGCTTGT
>JABFVX010000108.1 GCA_013362555.1 Mycobacteriaceae bacterium | reverse complement strand
GCGCGCCGTGACCACCGCGACGACCGGGACCGGGGCTTGGCCGCGGGCCGTCCGCCGGGCGCGCTGTGCCGCGTCGGGCCGCGCGCCGCCGTAGTTTTCCGCGCGCACCGTGCCCGCTCCGACCAGCACCACATCGGCGAGTTCGCGCAGCAGTGCGAAAACCCGATGGTCGAGGTCGGTGCCCAGCCCGCCCGACGTGCCGTCCATCGTGACCGCGCCGTCGATGCTGGTCACGAAATTCAGCCGCAGCCAGGGCCGCTCCAGCGGCTCCGGATAGGCGTATGCCTGTCTGAGCTGGTCTGTGAGCTGAGTCGCATTCCCGATGGCCTGCACAGTCATTGATGAGACCACGTCGTTAGGGTTTGCGCATGACATCGCCGTCGTCGACGCCTGCCCGCCTGGCGGACCGCAATCCCGTGATTCCGCCCGACCAGCTGGTGGCGCAACTGGTGCCGCCGCCGATGTTCGACGACGCAGGCCCGAACGCCGTCAGTTTCGATTCCTACCTTCCGGATCCCGGCCAGCCCAGCCAGGCGGCGGCCGTGGCGGCGGCGCGGACGTTCGCCGAGCGAGTGCGCCAGTTGCGCGGCGGCGGCAAATGGCGGCTGTTCGGCAAGGGCAAGCAGGCGGGCGGCGCGGGCCTGTACCTGGACGGCGGATTCGGCGTCGGCAAGACCCACCTGCTGGCCTCGATCTACCACGGTTCGCCCGCGCCGAAATCCTTCGGCACCTTCGTCGAGCTGACCCACCTTGTCGGCGCGCTCGGTTTCAACAACACCGTGGAGCGGCTCGCGGGCAACAGCGTGCTCTGCATCGACGAGTTCGAACTCGACGACCCCGGCGATACGATGTTGGTGTCGCGGCTGCTCAGCGAGTTGACGGCACGCGGCGTCTCGATCGCGGCCACCTCCAACACGCTGCCCGGCCAGCTGGGCGAGGGCCGCTTCGCCGCGCAGGACTTCCTGCGCGTAATCAAAAAGCTGGCAGGCCTTTTCGAGACCATTCGCGTCGACGGCCCGGACTACCGCCACCGGGACCTGCCGCCCGCCCCGGAGCCGATATCGTCGGCTGAGCTGGCCGGGCGCGCCGCCGCCGCGCCCGGCGCCACCCTCGACGACTTCGACACCCTCCTGGCACATCTGGAGCGCCTGCACCCGTCGCGATACGGCGCATTGGTCGACGGTGTGCGCGAGGTGTTCATCGACAATCTGCACCCGGTGTCCGACCAGGCCGTCGCGCTGCGGATGGTCGTACTGGCCGATCGCCTCTACGACGCGAGCATCCCCGTCACCGTCTCCGGCGCCAAGCTCGACGAAATCTTCACTGCCGACATGCTCGACGGCGGCTACCGCAAGAAATACCTCCGCGCCACGTCCCGCCTGTTGGCCCTGTCCCGCTTCAGCGCCCAGTCCGCGGCGTAGCCATCGTCCCGAATGCGACCTCCGTGCAAGGCCGGCCGCATTCAGGACTTGGGGTCCACGGCGTCCAGGTAGAGCCAGCGGCCGGACTCGGTGCGGAAGCGGCTGTGCTCGGCGAGGACGCCGGGACGGCCGTGCTGGGTGTAGTGGGCGCGGAAGCTGACTTCGCCGGTGGTGTGGAAAGGCGTGCCGTCGACGGTGTCGAGGATGTCCAACCGGATCCACCGCCACCCCGGCTCCAGGTCCACGCGCCGCGGTCGGGTGCTGGGATGCCACGTCGCCAGCAGGTAGTCGGTGTCGGCGACGGCGAACGCGCTGAAGCGCGAGCGCATCAGCAGCTCCGCCGTCGCGGCCGCGGCGTCGCCGCGGTGAAAGCGGCCGCAGCAGTCCGCGTAGGTCGCGGGCAGTCCGCAGGGGCAGGAGGTTCGCGTCATCAGCTCAGCTCCGCCTGCATGACGTAGTCGTCGCAGATCCGCGTGCCGACCTGAAACGTCCGGGTGCCGACGACATCGAACCCGTGTTTGCGATAGAACCGCTGTGCCCGCTCGTTGCGCCTGCTCACGCCCAGCCACGCCCCGGCGCGACCGCGGTCCCGGGCGTGGGCGAGAGCCGCGGTCAGCAGCGCGCTCGCGGCGCCGTGGTGTTCGGGCCGCACGTAGAGCTTGTTGACCTCCAGCGTCGGTAGGGCCGTCACCGCGCGGGCCACCTCCGGGTTGGTCGGGTCGTTCGCGACGAGCACCGCGTAGCCGACGATGGCCGCGCCTTCGGTCGCCTTGAGCACGGTGTACGCCTCGTCGGCGAGATAGGAGGCGAATCGGTCCGCCGACAGCGCCTGGCCCACCAGGGCGTGGATGTCGGAGGCTGCGAGGTCGGGCGGGCAGGTGGCCGCCGCGACGGCGGCGAGGCGGTCCGCGTCGTGGATGTCGGCCGGAGTCACGGTCACCCGCCCAGTCTGTCATCCGCGCGATCAGCGCTGGAGCAGGGCCGAGGCGGAGATTGCGGCGTACAGCGACATCATGATGAACAGGGCCCAGCCCGCACCCTGCCAGATCCACCACTGCCTGCCCGCGCGCCACGAGCGATAGGCGGCGACGAACGCGCCGATGCCGCCGAGCCCCAAGATGACCGGCGGCACGTACACCGCGATGTCGCGGGCCGGCGTGCGGCACTCGAGAAACCGGGCGTCGGGGCAGTGGCCCCCCGGCCACCACGCCGCCCCCAGCATGGTGGCCAGCGCGAGCCCGACTACAGCTACGGTGAACACCCACGCCTGCCGCGCGACCATGCCCCCATCATAATGAATTCTTATGACGCTGCCGCCCGGAACACCCGCACTCGACGTGCTCGACCTGCTGGTGTCCGTGGCCGAAACCGGCAGCCTCGGTTCCGCGGCGAAACGCCACGGCATCAGCCAGCCCGCCGCCAGCATGCGCATCAGCGCGCTGGAGCGCAGGCTGCGGCTCACCCTGCTGGACCGCGGCCCGTCGGGCTCCCGCCTCACCGACGCGGGCCACGCCGTCGTCAGCCGAACACGTCCCGTGCTGGCGGCCGTACAGGACCTTCTCGACGGCGTCGCAGCGCTACACGACGCGCACCCCGCCCGACTGCGCGTGGTCGCCTCCCAGACGATTGCCGACCACCGAATCCCGCTGTGGCTCAACGGCTTGCGTGGCGCATATCCCGAGTTCCCGGTGTCGCTGGAGGTCGCCAACAGTCTCCGCGCCGCCGAATCCGTCCGATCCGGTGCGGCGGACCTCGGATTCGTGGAGGGCCCGCGACCGCCTGCCGACCTCGGCAGCCGCGTCGTCGGCTCCGACGAGCTGGTCATCGTCGTCGGCCCCGGGCACCCCTGGGCCCGCCGTGCCCGCCCCGTCACGCTGCGCCAACTCGCCGGCACCCCGCTGTTCCTGCGCGAACCCGGCTCCGGCACCCGCGACACCGTCTGGGAAGTTCTCAGCGCCGAGTGTCAACCGGCAACGCCCGCAGCCGAACTCGCCTCGTCAGCCGCCCTGCGCGCCGCCGCGCGGACCGGTGCCGCCCCCGCCGTGCTGAGCCGCCTCATCGCCGCGCCCGACCTCGCCGCGGGCAGTCTCGTCGAGATCGCCGTCGCCCGACCCGCAGCCCTGATGCGCCGCTTCCACGCCGTCTGGCGGCACGCGGCCCCGCCCACCGGCCCCGCCGAGGCTCTCCTCGCCATCGCCGAAGGCAAGAGCCCCGGCAAACGTCCAGAATGACCCGTGAAGTGCGGTGGACGCACGCCATGGGTCATGGTGGACGTTCTCGGTCGCGCTCTACGGGATTTCGGCGGCGGCGCGCTCGACGGTGAGCAGGCTTTCCGCGTGGTGTTCAGCACGGTACGCGGCCCCGCCTCCGTTGAGCCCGAACAATCGCTTATTCCACAGCAGCCACAACACGGCGGCCGCGTTCACGGCGAACGCGCCGACTCGAAGCACGGTGACCTTCTCGGTCAGCTCGTAAATCTCGAGCGGCAGGAAGACGCCGGTCGCGACCACCGCGAAATACTCGCCCCACCGGTGGCCCAGCCACAGCCCCGCCGCCTCGACGAACTCGATGAGCGCATAGCCGAACAGCCCGATCCCGATCCACGTGAGCGTGGTCGGGGAGAGGCTGAAAGCCTCGTCGAGCGCTCTGAGGATGCGCGAGTGGTCCGGATTCCAGCCTATTTGGTCTGCGAGCGGCTTGAGCAGGGGCATGTCCTGTTCGAACGCGTCCCGAAGGCGATGCTGCGACGACCGCAGTTTGAACACTCCGAGCCCGAGCAGCGCGATGACGAGGCCCCGCACGACCCGTTCCACCGCCAGCGCTCGCATGATGAAGCGGTCCCGCAACAGCCGTCCACGCGGCACTTCGGGCGCGTGGTCGGCAGGCCCGCTCGCCGCGGGCGGTCCCACGACGAACGTCTCGCACCGCAGGCATCGCCACGCCTCACCGGCGGGCGTCAGCACGCGCACCCGCTCCCGCAAGCCGAGTTCATCCGGCGCGAAGGTGGCGTGCCCGCGCCAACTGCACGTCCGCAGCGCGAAGTCCATGCCCGGAACCTAGCAATCACACGCGTGTAAGCCGAGGCATCGGAAAGGCGTGTCGCAGTGGTCCGATTTACCGCGTCCCACCAGGCGATTTGTGAGTTCATCGGAAAGTCGGCTAGTGTTCTTTCTCGTCGCCGGGACCACAGAAACACCCCGGTCGGACGAATGCGGATGTAGCGCAGCTGGTAGCGCATCACCTTGCCAAGGTGAGGGTCGCGGGTTCGAATCCCGTCATCCGCTCGAAGGGAAAGGGAAAACGGTCCCCTTCGTTGTATTTGCCGGTGGAGTGGCCGAGTGGTGAGGCAACGGCCTGCAAAGCCGTGCACACGGGTTCGATTCCCGTCTCCACCTCGCGCGATTAGCTCAGCGGGAGAGCGCTTCCCTGACACGGAAGAGGTCACTGGTTCAATCCCAGTATCGCGCACGCAAGGCCCACTCCGGTGGGTTTGGTCCCATAGCTCAGCGGGAGAGCGCTCGCCTCACACGCGAGAGGTCGCTGGTTCGAAACCAGCTGGGACCACCATAGCTGTCTTACTCCAACTAGTGACCGCTCGTTCGTGTGGTCGGCCTGAGCGCCGTCGCTCGCTGGAACGCTTGCTTTCGGGTGTGTCCTTGGTGCTGGCATGGATGTCAGCGAAGAGCGGTGTCATGTCGCTGGTTGCCTTCAGATCGTCGATGTAGAAGTGCCGGAAGAACGTCTCGGACTCGACACCCCACCGAAAGGGACGCTCACCAGCACTGGCCGAAAGGCTAGACCTCAACACCCAACACATCCAAGGCAGAGAGACGAGCACCATACGGCGCTACGCATAGAGGTTGAAGGGAATTCCCAGCCGCGTCGCGTACGACTCGATCACCAGATAGATGGTGAGCACTTTGACCAGCAGCAGTTCGTCCATCGAAGCCTTTCCGGGTTTGTCCGACTCTGGGCAGTCTGCGTGGCATCCGTGACCTGTGCATCGGTACGACGTAGATATGGGTTGATGACCAGCGCCCGCACCCAGCAACAGCACCAACACCTGGACGACATAGAGCTGTGAACCACCCCGAGTTTTGGTGCACACCTTCTTTCTTGGGAAGGATGGGCGCATCATGCCTGCGAAGTACGACAACGAGATCAGGGCGAAGGCTGTCCGGTTGGTGACCGACCATCGCGACGATTACGACAGTGAGTGGGCGGCGATCAAGGCTGTGGCGCCGCGGTTGGGGATCACGACCGAAACCTTGCGTCGGTGGGTTCGTCAGGCCGAGATCGATGCCGGGCGGGCCGAGGGGGTGTCGACTGCGGCGGCCAGGGAGATCCGTGAGCTGAAACGCAAGAATGCCGAGCTGGAGCAGACGATCGAGATCTTGAAAGCGGCAACGACTTTCTTCGTGCGGGAGAGCGACCCGCGACGCCGCCGCGGGTGGGTGCGCGAACGGGGCGTCGGGCCGGACGAGCTGATCCAATCTGAAATCCCTTGTCCAGAACGACCCGTGACGTGCGCTGAACGCACGTCACGGGTCGTTCTGGACAAGGGATTTCAGCGCCCGTCCCGGTCTATCCGGAGAAACTCGGGCGAGTTGGCCGGCCGGCCGAAGCGTTCGTGCCATTTGCCGTGGGTCCAGAACGCCCAGGTCGGCAGTTCCAGCGGGGCGGCCGCCTTGGCTTGGATCCGCTCTGCGCGTTCACGCGGAATCCAGGTGGCCGTCTCGAAGTAGGCGTCTCGCTCGGCGCTCAAATAGCGGCAGAGCACCGGGGCGAGGTCCATGCCCGACATGTGCGCGATGCCGGGAATCAGGTGCAGCTGGGCGCGTTCGATCAGCGCGGCGTTGATGCGACTGTGGCTCACCGGAGAGAACTCGTCGCGAACGCCCGCGCCGTCGTCGACGCCGTGCACGAGGTCGATCGGAACGGGGTAGTCGGCGAACGAGATGCCCCACGGCGCCTTCAGCTGGGCGGCGTCGGCGACCCAGGACGTGTCGACGCTCTTCGCCAGTGCGCGTTCGTATCCGCGTGCGAGCCGCCACTGGTTGACGCCGATAAACATGTGGTCCGGGACATGGAAGGAGGGGTCGTTGAACTCGAGCAGCGATCGTCCGCTTTCTCGGGTACGCAGGGCCAGTTCGCGAACGGCTTTGTAGCCGTCCTTGTTCGGCTGGCCCATGTGCGCGGTCCACCCCTCGATGTCGGTGACTACCGGGCTGGTGCCGACGACACTGACGACCCGGGCCACGTGGGTGGGGTCCAGCGCCCCGGTCGCGATCCCCACCGAACCGCCGCCGGAGCGGCCGAGCACCGCGTATGTGTCGAACGCGAACAGCTCGACGGCGATGTGGATGATGTCGCGCGCGCAGTCGGCCACGCTGCGTGCCGGCAGCGGGTCGGACTCGCCGTAGCCGGGCCGCTCCACGATGATCAGGCAGAAGCCCTGGTCGTACAGCATCTTGTAGTCCGGCAGCGCGCCGTCTACGCCGACCGGCGTGCCCGGGGACAAGAGGACCGGGAAGCCGTCGGGGTCGCCCGCGACCCGGACGTAGACGGTTCTGCCGTCCGGCATGCGTGCGGCAAACAGCTTCGACACCGCGGTCAGGTCGCGATTGCCGGGCTCTTCGACGACGGGGCGGACCCAGTCCCGGGGCAGTGCCCCGACGTGACCGAGCGAGCGGGCGCGGTGTTGTCGCACCTCGCGGGCGGCCGGTGACTCGTCGATCGCATTGGCTGGGCTCCAGCCGGGCGCGTCCGCGAAGGCGTCCGCAGCCTGGCGGCGGTAGAGCTCCACGTCCGCCATGGTGACGCCGTCCTCGGGCAGCAGCGGCATTCGGCGGTCCGGCAACGCCAGCTGGTCGGTCCACCGTATGGCGCTGACCAGCGTCTCGATATCCTGTGTGCGCCCGTCGTGCAGCAGGCCCGGCCGGTCGTGCAGCCGCTGCAGCATGCGGTCCAGGCGCGGACCGGCCGACTCGTGGGTCGCGGCGGCGTTCGTGTCCCGTTCGTCGAGGACGTAGCGGACCAGTTCGTCCCCCACCCGGTCCAGCGTCTTTTCGTCCATTTTCGCCTGTATCGCCAGCTCGATCGGACCAGGGGCAGGTTCGGGTCCGACCACTCCGGAACTGCGGACAGACCCGATTGCTGTTGTCAGTGTTTCGAGTTCGGCGGAGGTGGCCGTGCCGGACCACGGTATGCCCGGCCATTCCCGGGCGAGCTGGGCCAGCCCGATGACCATGTGTGTGTGGCGCTTATCCAAGGTGGCGATGCGCTCGGCAGCCTCCGTTGACAACCTGCCGGACGGCGGTCCCGGTTCCGCCGCCCGGGCGCCGGCCTCGCTGAGCGTTGGGATCGGGGTGTCGACGTCGTCGGGTATCGGTTCGATGTTGACGTCGTCGGGCATTGGTTCGATGTTGACGTCGTCGGGTGTAGGCGCCGGGGTTGTGGTTGCCGCGCCGGAGTCGACCTCGGTGAGGTTGGCCGCAGTGAG
Source organism: Mycobacteriaceae bacterium (assembly GCA_013362555.1). GTDB lineage: Bacteria > Actinomycetota > Actinomycetes > Mycobacteriales > Mycobacteriaceae > JABFVX01. The sequence goes on along the minus strand of JABFVX010000108.1, from coordinate 278 downwards.
GTTGGCGGCGGTGAGGCCCGGCTGCGGCGCTGCGGCATCCGGGCCGGCGGCAATGCTGCCGGCCGACCGCGTGTGGATGCCGGCATGCACGGTGCGGCTTGCGCCGCCGATGACTTCGCCGAGGATGCCGGTGAATGCGCCGGTGGTGAAATCGCTCCACCGCAAGCCGGATTCGCCGGTGATCAGCCAGTTGGCGCCGCCGCCCGCGAGCACGCCACCCGACATGCACGAGACGATGGCGCACGCACGTCAGCGACTTCGCCTCGCGCAGATCGTGC
>JABFVX010000476.1 GCA_013362555.1 Mycobacteriaceae bacterium | reverse complement strand
GGCGACGCCGCCGCCGGCGGCGGCGGCTGGCTTGCGGAGCCTGTCCTCGGATCCTGAGACAGTCACGAATACTTCGTGTCGGACCGAGACGTTGCCGATGGTGCGGTCCAGTTCGTCGGTGGCCTGTCGGGCCAGCCGAGGCGCGTCACGGACCTCGTGGTCGGCGCGCCACACCTCGTACTCGGTGCCGTCGTCGGGGACGGTGCGCACCAGCAGGCTCATCCGGTCGACGACCTCGCGGTGGCCCAGCGACAGCAGCAGGTTGCCCAGCCGACTGGCCAGGCGTTCGCACTGCTCGTCGGACAGCATCCCGACCCCGGAGTGGGTCAGGCGCGCGGTGGCGCCCCACCGGCCGTCACCGGTGTCGTGGATCAGGCAGACCCGGCCGGTGTCCTTGAACTGCGGCCCGTCCGGGAAGTCCACGCGCTGGAGCACACCGGGCAGGTCGGGCTCGTCGGGATCGACGGGCGCGCCGGCGGCGGCCTTGGATTGCCAGCGCGACCAGCCGGTAAGGATGCCGACCTGGAACAGCGCCAGATGCAACAGCCACCGCAACGCCGGACGGCCGCGGACCGGGACCACCACCAGCGCGGCGATCGTTCCACAGATCAACAGCAGGATCGCCGCGTCGGTGAACCGGCCATCGGAGATCGTCCACAACACCGGGGTCGCCAGTGCAAGGCAGACCAGTGCCTGCATCGGCGTTAGTCCCAGGATCCAACCGGCGTGCTCACGTCGGTTGAGCCCTCGGTAGATCCGAGGCGAAGTCACAGGATCACCGCCGCTTCTTCTGCTCCGGCCGCGGTTCCCGTGCCGCCGCCATCGGGCTTCGGACCGCCACTCCCACGACCGGTGTCGTCGCCACCGTTGCCGTACGAGCCCGAAGGGCCTCTGTCCGGGCCGGAGGACACGACCTGTCCGATGTTCGCGGCCGGTGGCACGGCGGCCCCGCCGCCGTGCCCACTGGTGTCGCTCCCGGTATCTGCGCTAGCACCGCCAGCGCCAGCCTCGCCCCCGCCTTCATCGCTTCCTTCCACGCTGCCGCCGCGGGCGTCTCCACCGCCGGGCGCGCTGCGGTCGTCGTCGGAGTCCTGGCCGCCGCCGGGCTGGCCAACACCGGAGTCGTCCATCGAGTTCTCGGCGTGGTCGGCGACCGCGGCATCGAACCGGCCGGTGTTGGCGTCCTCCATCGCTCCGCCACCACCGCCTCCACCAGCGGCGCCGGCTGCCATCACGGCCGGGTTGTTCGCACCGTAGGAATCGACGCCGAGCCCGGACAGGGCATCGCGGAACGCCGCGCCAGCGTCGCTGTTTGGATCGACGAACGCGAACAGCCGGAACAGAACGAACGGGCAGAATAGCGAGATGAGCAGCACGCCAGTACCAGCGAGCAGCCCGGACAGCCCTTTCGAACCGCCCGAGATCGCCACACCCAGCACCAGCGCGAGCGCCAACACGGGCTTCATCGCGATGCAGGCCAGCATCCATCGACAGGCACGCCAGAACCAGTGTGCGGTGATGTTGGCCAGCAGCCCGGCCGCAGTGACCGGTACACTCCCTACCAGCACATAGATTGCGGCCTCGCGGAACAGCATCTCCAGCACGTAACCGAGACCGGCGGGTATCACCCCGACGAAGGCGCAGATGCCCAGCACGATGGCCTTGACGCCATCGACGGCACCGTCGCCGAAGCTGGTGTGCTTCAGCGCGTCGGTGAAGTTCTCACCCTGCAGCCCGTACTCGAGGATACCGCTGGTCAGTCCGTCGACGGCTGCCAGGAACGCCGCGACCATGCCCACGGTCACGGCCAGGGCGATGCCGTATTGGACCGGGCCGCCGACCAGTCGCATGAAGCCTTTGCCGCCGCGCAGGTTGGTCACGATCAGTTGCCAGAAGAACAGGCCGGTCGCCATGACGCCGCTGATCCACAGCATCATCGGCCACAGCACCGCGATCGGGCCGGTGCGTGTGTCCACGGTGAACACCGAGAACTGGTCGGCCAGGCCGAATGCCCCGAGCAGCAGAAGCAGGCTCGCGTCCCAGATCGCCTGCATGGCGGCCTCGAATGCCGAGGAGATCATGCTTTTGATCTCCTCGCCCATCGCTCCGCCGATGATGTCGAAAGGTGGCATCGGGTCAGCCCTCGCTTAGTTCTCGGTAGCCGGCTTTCACCGCGTCCGCGCTACCCGGCCAGGCACTCGGCGCGGGCGCGGCCAGCGCGCCGGACGCGATGCGCCACTGCGACCCGGTCCAGCGCATCGCCTGGCAGTCGCCGACGCCGGCGCTGACCAGGCGGCCGTCGATGCCCGCAGAGAACTGGCCCAGCACGCACACCACGACGTAGCGTCCGTCCGAGGTTGCGCCCTTGATCTGGCCGTGGGTGACCCGGTAGCTCGCGCCCAGGCCGGCGACCGGTCCGGTCGTCGGCAGTTGCGCGCGGTAGCGCAGGCTGCTCAGCAATGACGACAGGCCGGTCGAGCCGGGGTCGGGTGCGCCCCGCTCAGCGAGCTCGAGGAAGGCGCGGGCGTAGATCTCCGGGTCCGCAGCTGCCATCGCGGTCTCGTCCAACACCTTGAGCTGACTCAATGCACCTTCGGGGGTATCGGGGAAGCCGCCCGGTATCCACCGTCCGCTCGTGGCCGTCGGGCCGGGCACGGTGATCGCCGGTCCGGCCGTCGCAGTCGTCATGGCCTGGGGCTGTGCCGCTTGGGCAGGCAGCTGCACCATCGGTCGGACCGCCAGCTCGTTCTCCGCGACCGCGCCGTCGATGTCTGTCGACGTTGCTTCCGGCGGCACGGTGGTGCCGGCGGCCGATGCCGTCGGTGACTCCGCCGATGGGGTCGGGTCTGTAACCTGGCGCGCGATTACGACCGCCGCCACACCACCGATCAGCACCAGCACCACGAGCAGGACGGCGATCGGGCGCCGCCGGAGGCGGTCGAGGGGGGAGGTGCCGCCGGTCACGGCGTCCCCCCGGCGAACTGGTTGATCACTTGCCAGCCGATGCCATAGAGAAGACCGCCAGCGATGGCGCACAGCATCATGATCAGTCCGATGCGGCCGGCGCGGTGGTGGTCGACCCATCGGCCGCCGGCCCACACCATCAGGCCGACGAAGAACCCGATCACCAGCGCGATTCCGGCGCCCCATTTGGCATTGCCGACGACTTCCAGGATCTTCTGGTTGCCCGGAGGAGCGACCGGGGTGGGATTGGGAATCTGGCCTTGAGCCAGGAACATCAGGGTGTCGAAGTGCTCGATCATGAGCGCCCCCTCGTGCTCGACCGCCTGCCGCGGGCGGCGGTGTCGGGAAGAAGGCCCCAGCTGTGCAGCACCGGCGTGATCGCCTGCCGCAGTCGGGGCGGGGTGACCTCTGCGGTAATGCCGGAGGCGGCCAGGTCGGGGTCGGGCGGCACGAACACCGCGTCGGGCAGCAGGGCGTTCATCCGTCGTCCGGCAGCGCCGGCCACCCCTGCGGGCCAGCGTTTCGCGCCCATCACCACCAGTTGCGCCGGCGCTGCGGCCACGGCTGTCGAGATCCAGTAGTCGAGTCGGGCCAGCACTTGTTCGGCGTGCAGCAGCGAGGGGCGGCTGGGGCGAACCACCAGCAGCGGGCGGGGTTGGGGGGTGCCGCGCCGGAGCCACGCACCAGCACCGGCCAGCGGATGGGCGGTCACCCGCCACGGGTCGTGACCGAGGTCGACCACGGTGGCGTGCGGGGACTGCGATGGAGGTCGCCACCACTGCGGTGGGGGCACCATTCCCGGCGCGAGGACCGGCAGCCCGGTCTCCAGTTGGGCCAGCAGGGCTTGCGCCCGCCAGGAAAAGCGGATGCGCACCTGCGGGTGCGGGTGGGTCAGCCACGGGCCCCGTGTCCGGGCCGCGGCGGACAGACCCGACCGTGGCGGGTCGGCCGGATCCACCAGCAGCACGTGCCGCTGCCCGAGTTGCAGCACGTCGGCCAGTACCGCCGCCAGCACCGACGCGCCGGCACCGGGTGAGCCAGCCAGCACCGGGATCACCGTCCCGAAACCGCTCCAGTCCGACGCCGTGGTGGCTCCGGGCGGCAGGCCTTGGCGCTGCAGTGCCGCCGCTGCGTCCGCGACCGCGGCCGTCGCCGCGTGCGCGGCGCCCTCGGGCGGAACCGACCGTTCACCGTCGAGGACGGGCTCGACGCGGGCGACGGTCTCGGTTGCGGCGGTCGCCGCGGCGAGCATTCCCGCCTCCACCGCGGCGTCGACGTCGGCGACGGGAAGTTGCGGCCATGATCGCCGGGCGGTCAGTGCGAGCTCGGCCTCGACCTTGAGCAGACCCTCGTGTTGCACCGGGCTGGCCGAAGGTGCCGAAAGCCCGTTGGAAGACGCCGTATTCAGCGGCGTCAGAAGGCCGGTGTCCGCCGACGGTGACGGCACGCCTCCTGGGGGTAGGAGTGGAGCACTCGGCCGGTGGAGAGCGGGTCCGGCCGGGTACTCCGGAGGTGCTGGCGGGGTTCCCGGCGGCAGCTGGTCGTGTGGCACGCGCGCCGGGTCACCGAGCCGTGTGCACTTGGTGAAGGAGACCGGTGTTGTTGCGATCGCCGAGCCCGCCGAGACGTCGTGTCCGCGGGGTTCATGGCTCGCGGTGGTCAAGTCCTTCTCCTTCCTGCGTGGCATCGGTGTGGGTGGACGTGTGCGGGTGCCCCTGGATGTGTGGTTCGGAGTTGTCGGCAGCGCGGTGGTCCACGCGTGGATCCGTCGACCGCGCGGCGGCGCGCAAGGGCACGCCGGGTCGCCGAGGCGATCCCGGGTCGGTAAACGAGGTCATCGGCGCGGTGGTTTGGCCGCGCCTTCGGCGGTCACGCGCGTCGACGAGGGTGGCCGGTGGATCGGGTCCGGCACTCGACTGCGTCTGGTCAGGTCGTCGCCGAATGCCCCGGCCGCCGAGGCCGGTGGTGCGGTCGGCGCTCCGCTACGACCCGGTACGGCCGCTGGACCCTGTGGGCCGGTTATGCATCAAGCCCTCTCTGTGCGAATCGCCGAACAATGCAGGCTTCCCTCCGGTCCCCCCACGCTTGCGGCCGGTCGGGTCTTGGTGGCCGGTGCACCTTGCGCGGTGCCCGCCTCTGGAGAGTCGTCGCCCACCTGACCGCTCGCCACACGTCCAGCTCAGTTGACGGCCCCCTCGAACCGAGCATATGTAACACTCCGGATATGTCAACTGATGTGGACGTTCCTGAGGCTGGTCGTCTAGATTCTGTGTTCGGGCGGTCACCGGCCGTCCGGACGCGTCCCGAACCGACGAGGAGGCGCTGTCGTGGCGGAGGAACCCACGCTCGCGCAGACCATCGACAAGCTCTTCAAGACGATCAGGCGACCCGATGGCCGCGAGCACTCCATGGAGTCGGCCGCCAAGGCGTGCACGGTCTGGCTGCGCGAACGCGACCAGGGCAGGTCCTTCTCCAAGGAGTACATGCGCCAGCTGCGCTCGGGGATTGCGGACAATCCCACCAAGAGTCACCTTGAAGCGCTCGCGGCGTTCTTCGACGTCGATCCGGCGATCTTCCTGAGTTCCGAGAAGTCGCGGCAGATCCAGGCCGACCTGGAACTCCTCGCCGCAGTACGCGATTCGGGTGTGCAGGCGCTCGCCTTGCGTGCCCTGAGCCTTACTCCGGCGGCACGGGCGAAGGTCCTGGAGATCATGCGGAACATGCAGACGGAGCAGACGGATGGCGAGGATGTCGCTTCGACTGATCCGACGTAGGCATCGATCGGACAGAAGCGCGTCCGGTCGGTTCGTGCCCACCGGGCGCACTACGGGCCTCCGCCAGTGGCCCGCGCAGCCTCGCCCTCAGCCCGGCGTCGCAGTACGACCACGTCCGGGTCGCCACGCAAGGCGGTGTCCACCTGGACCAGCCGCCGCACTTCGGCGAGCACGTCCGGTGCCGCGGCGTCGCACCGGGGCAGGACGACGTCGACGACCCCGGCGTGGTGCTGGCGGCCGGCGCGGTAGGCGTCCAGGGCGGCGCCGAGTTCGGCCGCCTCCAACAGGACGTCCGATGTGACGGGATCAAGGCCTCGCGCCCTCGCAGCCGCGAGCGCCCAGCCCGGGATCTCCGGCGGAATGTAGGGCCGGAGCACGAGTTGGGCGTCGCGAATTTCTATCACTCGCCGATACAGCCGATACCGTGCGCGCTCGACCCCAGCCAGCGAATTCTCGTCAACACCATCCAGTCGCACTTGCGGCAATTCGGTGACCATCCGCCGCCACAGCGGCACCAGGTTTCGGATGTCCCGCCGCATCCGCCGGTGGATTGAGTTGTCCACCATTACCTTCGGCTCGACAAGACGAACATGCCGAGCCGATGCGCCACCGGGACAAGTGTCACAGGCACTGCCGGCCCGCAAGAGTACTAGCGAGGCGAATAGCTCTGCCTCTCGCTCCTGTACGGAATCGTACGTCGTGCGACCCAGAACTCGCCGCACCAATGCGGGTGACAACGTTGGCCACAGCAGCCGTAGAGCTTGGTCTCCGACCGCCTGCGATGAACGATCGCCGGACTGCGAGAGGGAATGTCCGAGAAGTAGATGACCAACCTCGTGCATCACAATGTGCTGGGCTTGCAGTGGCGGTACGTCGTCGGCATAGTAGATGTAATCGACCTCCCCTGTGCTAATCAACATCCCGCAGGGCTCATCGTTACCTAGCCGTCCCGAGACGAGCTCGATCCTCTTGCCTCGCACCTCCTCGAGGATGGCGAGGAACCGGCCGATATCGAATGGGCGCGGGACGACAAGCGTGTCTACCAGTTCTCTGCACCGTGCTGCGATACCCAAAGCAGTACCTCGCTTCGACGACTGACACTGTCGACAGCACCGGGTTGACGAACATTACTTTCATTAGAAAGGGAGGGCGTCTACCTGATCAAACGCCTACACCTACGCCTAGCTAGATCGACTTCCATTACGGCCTTCTATTTGGTCGGTCGACGTGGTTCACCTCGACCTTAAGGACACCCGCATCGGGCGCATCGAACCGCGCCGTCGGGGCGACGCGACGTATTAGGGCCAGGGCTGCGGTGTTGGTGACGGCCACCTGCGCGTGTAATGCGGAATGCCCCGCGGTATCTGCCAGTAACCGGCTCATCAGCGCTGTGCCGACTCCTCGGCGCTGCCAGGCGTCTTCGACCAGGATTGCCAGCTCGCTACCGTCGTTGTCGTGCACTGCGGTGGCCATCCCGACGAGCCGATGACCGTGCCATCCGGCCACGGTGGTCTGCCGAGACCGGTCGGGTAGCGACCGCAGGTAGAGGCGGACGGTGTTCGGGGAATCTCCGCCGCACCGGTCCAGCACGGTGCGGTCGGAGCATCGGTCCAGCATCGCTTCGACGCTGCGCCGATCAGCAGCCAGCAACGGCGCTGTCACCAGGTGTGCGACGCGCATCATGTGCAGCTCCGGTGGAGGGTGGTCATGGTCGCGCCGTCCACGGGGCAGCCTGGATGTACTGGGGCACCGTGGCGGGTGCCCGCCGCAGCAGTGGCCACCAGTAGGTCGTCTCGGTGACCACCGCGACCGGGCGTCCCGCCATGAGCAGACGTGCCTGCGAGTACAGCGCCGGGGCGTCGGCGTGCGGCGGTCCATCGACACGGACGGTGAATTGGGTGGCACGCTGCACCGCCGCGCCGAGCAGCTCACCCAACGGGACGCCGCCCTGTCGCAGCACGGCTTGTCCGTCGATGTCCAGGCCCAGTGCCGGCTCGTACACCAGTGCGGTCACCGCGGCCAGACTCACGGCTGCATCGCCCATGGCGGGCACCAGAAAGCCGTCGCGCACGGTGACGCGGGTTCCGGGCGGTACATCGAGGAGCTTGGCCTCCAGCGGGTTCACCCCACGACGCGTGTCGGGCACACGTGCTGTCCTGCGCACGGTGAAGCCGGTCCACCAGGACAAGGCGGCGGTATAGGTGGGAGCTGTGTTGATCAAACGCTTGAGCCGCACAGCGCGCTCTTCCAGATCGCGCACCGGATTCTCGCCGCCGGTCCCGGGAACGTCAGCGGCCGTTGCCTCGGTGTCGATCGTGGCCGTGACCGTGGTGGCGTCGTGACCGGTGCTGACGCGCGTGTCGATGTCGACGAGGGACACGGTGTTCCTCCTGCCTGAAGTTCGGCATCGGTAGGAGCGTTGCCCGCCCTCCTGGGAAGAGAGGGCGGGCAGCGCGCTGAGGGCCGGGCACTCGGTTCACCCGGTGACCGGGTGCCGGGCGACGACGACCGA
>JABFVX010000137.1 GCA_013362555.1 Mycobacteriaceae bacterium | reverse complement strand
GCGCGCGGCGCAGCGGGTTTCCGTCCGCCGGGCACCGTCGGCACGCCAGGCGCAGGCGCACCGTCAGGGCCCGGCGCACCCGGCGCGGGCGGCGTGCCCGGTGCACCCGGAGTCCCCGGCGGGTGCTGTATCGCCTGGGTGATGGCGGCGCTCACGGCGTGCGCGGTTTCGCTGATGGCACTGGTCGCGACCTGGGTGGCTGCGGTCACCCCCGCCTTGATGACGGTCTCCGTAGCGCCGACGCCGATTCCGGCAACCGCGCCGCCGACCTTGATCAGCTTGTCGGTCAGCGGGTGGCGCTTCTCGAACGACTCGCGCGACGAGTCGTCACCGGAGCGGGCGTCGCGCCGGGCGCGCGAGCTGTCCGAACCGGGCGCCGGGACGCCCGGGACCTGGTCCGGCGGCGGCATGAGCGCCCACACCGCCCGAGCCTCCGCGTCCAGGTCGCCGAGCAGGTGCGAGGTGACCGACATTCCGCGCGCGAGGAAGTCCTGGGCGGTGGCGATGGCCGTCGACATCCCCGGCGGAGTGTGCAGCACCTTGGCCTGGCCCACCAGCGCGGTGCGGCATTCCTGCACGATCTGGTCGAGCTTTCCGCGGGCGGTGACCACCAGCCGCAGCGCCCGGTCGACCGAATCGGCCATGGCCGTGCCGCGGTCGCTGATCTGTCCCGCCGCGGAGTTGAGCGACCGGGCGGTCTGCACCGCGCCGCGGCCCGCCTGCCCGCGCGGCCACGAGCTTTCGAGGCCGTTGGTCGCGCTCCGGCCGGGCGTCTCGACGCCCTGCTCCAACTGCGTGCTCGCCTGTCGCAGCGGACCGGTGACCGCGCCGGCGTTGTCGCCCTTGCCGAGCGAGGTCCGCAGCGCGACCAGCGGCTGCATCAAGACCCCGATCAGCGGATCGTTCGCGGTGCCCTGGGTGCCCGGCGGCGCGGGCGGGACCTCCGGCGCGTCCGGGAGCTGGCCGGGCGGGCCGGACAGCGGCGTCGCCCGCTTCGGCTCCACGACAGGCGGGCCGGGCACGGGCGGATCCTGAACCTGCCCGGGCGGACCGGCGGGGATGGTGGGAATCGGTGTGGTCATGGCAGTGCTCCCTCGAGAATTTCGCGCTGCTCTTACGACGCGGTCGGACGGAAGAACCCGTGGAACCGCTCGCCCTGGTTGCTGGTTCGGATGGAGGTGATGGACACCGGGTCGCCTGCTTCGACCATTTTGCCGTCGCCGATCACCATCGCGACGTGACCGTCCCAGACCGCCAAATCTCCCGGCAGCACGGAAGACTGGTCGACCGGCGTCCCGATGTCCTGATCCTCGGCTACCCTCGGCAGGCTCAATCCCGCCTGGGCGTAGGCATACTTCGTCAATCCGCTGCAATCGAGGCCCCGGCCCGGATCGTTGCCGCCCCATCGGTACGGCGTGCCGACCTGGGTGAGCGCGGCCCGAACCGCAGTGGCGGCGCGCTCGTTGGGCGCGGCCACCGTGCGGCCGCTCGGCAGCACGACATTGACTCCGGACCCACGGGCGCCGGGCGCCGCGCCGAGCGCGCCCGGCTGTGCGCCTGCCGTGCCGACGCCGTACAGCGAGGCGTCGTGCGACGGCGTGCCGAGTCCGGTGTGCGTCAGCGACGAGGTGCTCGCGTTGTGCGCCTGGCTGTAGCCCTTGTCGAACCCGGCGGCCGCGGACTGCACCGCACCCGCGATATCGCGGTCGACCTGGTCATAGGCGCTGCCGTCGGATTCGACCCTCGTGCCCATGTCGCCCAGGGCCGTGGCGAGCCTGCGGATCGAGGCGACGTGCGCCGCGCTCACAGCCGCGAAGGCCGCCATGAATCCGCTGCCCGATGCGCCGAGCAGGGGAGCGAGCAATTCCGGGCGGGCGCCCTGGGCGGTGGCGGCGGCCGCGCCTGCCGCGCGCCCCATTCCCGTGGCGTCGCCCGCGTAGGCGTTCAGCCCGTCACGGGAAACTTCAACACCCAGGCCGGGCGTTTCGGTGCGTTCCGGTGGCATGTGCGACTCCTCATCATCCGGGGGTGATCGCCGTGATCACGGTGCCGTCCCCAGACCGGCGGACAGTCACGTTCTGCCAGAACGTCTTTGCCGGTCGGTTTGGTTGCTGCTCGGTGATGGCCACCGAGAAGTGCTGATCGTCGTTCTGCTTGATGCGCAGGCAGTGGGTCGTGCGCACAGGAAGCTCGTTGATGCCCGCCTGAATGGTCTCGGCCGAGGTGACCAGCGCGTCCGGCGAGACCACCTGCCGGGCCCTGGCACCGGAGCGCTCCACGTAGTAGGAATGCTGGAACCACAGGATCGCCCCCGGCCCCGAGTCCTGGCCGCCCGGTCCGGCGCCGAGCACCGTCGTCCCGTCCACCCGGTCCGGACAGGCGGGCGCCGCCGGAACCGACTGCGCGGTCGCGGTATCGGCACGGCTCCACCGCACCACCGCGAGCGCACCCCCGGCGAGCAGCGCCAACACGGCCGCGAACAACACGAACGCCAGCAGCGAGCGGGCCAGGCCAGCCTGCCCGTCAGGCTCGCGCGAATCCCGCCGGGCCGACACGGTTTCGCGCCGCCGCGCGCGCCGGTCCCCGGTGAGGTCGCGGACTCGCTTCATCTCGACGACTGGGTCCTCGTCGTCGTCGCCGAGCGCGGTGGTGTAGACGAGCGGCCTGGTTGGTTTAGTGCGGTGCGGGCCTCCGGTCAGCGACGACTCATGGAACGGGCTCTGTTCCTCGGACATTCAGTCCCCCTCAGGACTGCGGGACAGCATGAAAAAATGTAGCAGCGCAACCAGTCGGCGCGCATCCGCTCGGACATACCGTTATCCACGCCACGGCCGCTGTGATTTGCTGGGCGGTATGGGGACCGACGTCGTGGTGGTGTACGCCAAGGAAGAACCGCCGGAAAGCTGGGACGCAGCCGTCTTTCTCGCAGGCCCGACCCCGCGCGACCCCGAAGTCGCCTCGTGGCGCCCGCGCGCCGTCGCCGAACTGCGCGCTCGCTGGAGCAGCGGCAGGCTCGTCGTCTTCGTGCCCGAACACCGCCACGACCGCTACGACAATTACCAGGACCAGGTCGACTGGGAGGAACGCTGCCTGCACCTGTCGGACGAGGTTGTCTTCTACGTGCCGCGAGTGTTGGACACCATGCCCGCGTTCACCACCAATGTCGAATGGGGCATGTGGCACGACAGCGGCCGCGTGGTGTTCGGCGCGCCGCCGGACGCGCCGAAGAACGACTATCTGCGCCACTATGCCGAGAAGTTCGAGGTTCCGACGGCTGCCGACCTGCCCGGCACCATCGCGTGCGCGCTTGACCGCATCGGCCCCGGCGCACCGCGATCCGGCGGCGAGCGGGAGGTGCCGCTGCTGATCTGGCACACCGCTGAGTTCCAGCAGTGGTATCGGGCGCAGCGCACGGCGGGCGCAGCGCTGCGGGGCGCCCGCGTCATGTGGCGCTGCGGAAACCACTGGGGCCTGCACGTGAGCGTCGCCGTGCCCGGTGAAGACCGGGTCAAGGACAGCGAGGTCATCGTCGGGCGCCCGGACATCAGCGCCGTGCTGCTGTATCGGCCCGGCGCGACCCTGGACGAGACCCTCATCGTGTTGGTTCGCGAGTTCCGCAGCGCCGCGACCACCGCCGACGGGTGCGTCCACGAACTGCCCGGCGGCTCCGGGCCCGCCGACCCGGTCGACCGCGCGCTGGCCGAGCTCGCCGAGGAGACCGGCCTCGAGCTCGCCCGCGACCGCCTCCGCCCCCACGGCGACCGCCAGGTGAACGCGATCATGTCCACCCACCGCGCCCACCTGTTCGCCGCCGAGATCACCGCACCGGAAGTGGAGCGGCTGCGGGCGGGCGGCAGCCACGGGGTGGCCGCGGCAGGTGAACGCACCTGCGTGGAAGTCGCGACATACGGCCAAATCCGGCGCGACGGGCTGGTCGACTGGGCGACCCTCGGCATGATCGCGCAGGTCGTGGGCGGGATGGATCCTCCGGGCCGGTGAGTGCACAATGGAATGGCCGGACAAGTACCAACCGGCATGTCCTTATTGTCGGCCATGTGGAGGTGACCTTGTGACGATGCGCTCTTCGAGCTGCGGCTGTTCCCCGCAGTGCACGTGCGGCCCCAACTGCGCCTGCACTGCCGAATCCAACTGCGGCTGCAGCTGCGGAAGCACCAAGTAAACAGTTTCCAGAACGACCCATGACGTGCGTTGAACGCAACTCATGGGTCGTTCTGGACGCTTGAATCCTCAAATGCGCTCCCACAGGGTCGACACGACGTGTTCGGCGATGGCCATGGACGAGGTGGCCGCGGGCGACGGCGCGTTCCGGATTGCGGTGATGGGGCCGATCCGGTGGATCCGGAAGTCGTCGACCAGTGCGCCGTCGGCATCGAGAGCTTGGGCCCGCACGCCCGCGCCCGCCTTCGCGACGTCGTCCACGCCGATGTCGGGCACGTAGCGCTGGGCCGCCGCCATATATGCGGTCGCCGAGAACGATCCGTACATCTCCCGCACCCCCATCCGCCAGTGTCTGCGGGCCATCCGCCAGAAGCCCGGCCAGCCCGCGATCGCGCGCAGATCCCGCGCCGACACCACCGACCGACCGTAACCCTCCCGCGCGAACGCCAGCACCGCGTTCGGTCCGACCTCGAGCTCGCCCGACACGCGGCGCGTGAAATGCACCCCGAGGAAGGGGTATCGCGGATCCGGGACCGGATAGATCAAGCCGCGCACCAGGTCCCGCTTCTCCGGCGCGACGAACATGTACTCCCCCCGGAAGGGGACTATCCGCGGCCCGACAGTGTCGCCCGCCAACTCCGACACCACGTCGCTGTGCAGCCCGGCGCAGACCACCAGCCGATCCACCCGTACCGCATCACCCGCGCTCGTCAGCGTGACTTTCCCCCGCTCACGGCCAATTCCGGTGACGTGAAATCCCGTTCGCACCTCGCCGCCCGCCGCGACGACGTCCGCGGCGAACGCCTCGGCGACGCCGACGAAGTCGGTGATGGCGGTGCGCGGCGAGTGCAATGCCGCCAGCCCTGCCGCGAACGGCTCGACATCGCGGATCTCCGCCGCGCCGACCCGCCGCAGCCCCGGCACCCCGTTCGCCTCGGCACGCGCGGCGAGAGCCTCCATGCGGGCCGTGTCGTCGGCGGTCACCGCCACCACCAGCTTGCCGCACTCCTCATAGGGCAACCGCTTCTCGGCGCAGTACTCCCGCAACAGGTCTCGGCCTCGGGTGCACAGTCGCGCCTTCAGGCTGCCCGGCTCGTAGTAGATCCCCGCGTGCACCACCCCGGAGTTGTGCCCCGTTTGGTGCCGGGCCACCCCGGACTCCTTCTCCAGCACCACGATCCGCGACCCCGGCCTGCGCAGCCCGAGCTCGCGGCCGATCGCCAGCCCCACAATGCCCGCCCCCACGATGCCTATCGTCTCGTCCGCCACAGCACGCTCCCATCTCGGTCCCCGCCACCCTGCGCGAGTTCGGGCCGCTCTGCACCCGAGTTCGGCGATATCGACCGAACATCGTGGACGACGCCGTGTTGCGCCTGTTATCCAGCGGCTACCCTGTATTCGACAAGACTCGAGTCGGGAGAGGCGCCATGGGACTGTTCGACAACCTGAAGGCCGCGGCAACCAAAGCGGGCGACCTCGCGTCCGAGCACGCCGACAAGCTCAATCCGGTCGTCGACAAGGTCGGCGACCTGGTGGACAAGAAGACGGACGGCAAGTACGCCGACAAGGTCGACAAAGCCCAAGACGCCGCGAAGAAGGCGCTGCACGACCAGTCCGAAAAGAAGTAAATCTCCGGAATGACCCGTGACGTGCGTTGGACGCACGTCACGGGTCATTCCGGAGATCACAGGCGGGCCTGGAACATGCACGGCAGTCGCGCGGTTGAAGGATGAGACTGCTGAGTACCCTTTGAGGAGGCGCGCGTGACACTTCGGGTCGACGTCTGGACCGACATCAACTGCCCCTTCTGCTACCTGGGCAAACACCGCTTCGAGGCGGCGCTGTCGGAGTTCCCGCACCGCGCCGAGGTGCAGGTCGTGCACCGCTCGTTCGAGCTCGACCCCAGCCTTCCGGCCGACCACTCCGGCCCGGTGGTAGCGAAGATCGCCCAGAAATACGGCATCTCGGAGGCCCAGGCCGCCGCCAACGAGCGTGGCATCGGCGCCCAGGCCGAGGCCATGGGCCTGCCCTACCGCGTTGTGGGCCGCGACTACGGCAACAGCTTCGACATGCACCGCCTGCTGCACCTCGCCCTGGCGCGCGGCGCCCAGGAGCAGCTGCTCGACGCCCTGTACCGGGCCAACTTCGCCGACGACGCGGCCCTGTTCGGCGATTCCGAGCGCCTGGTGTCCGTCGCGCTCGCCGCGGGCCTCGACGAATCCGAGGTCCGCGCCGTGCTGTCCGATCCCGAGGCGTTCGCCGACGAGGTCCGCGCCGACGAGGCCGAGGCGGCAAGCATCGGCGCGACCGGAGTTCCGTTCTTCGTCCTCGACGGCAAGTACGCCGTCTCGGGAGCACAGCCTCCGGAGGTCTTCGCCCAAGCCCTCAACCAGGCCTGGTCCACCCGCACTCCGGCTGTCACGCTCCTCGCCGACGCCGACACCTGCGGCCCCGACGGCTGCGCCGTCTGACCTGTCGGGATCTTCGGGTTGCCAACCAGATTGGCCCTCGATACAGTCGGGAACTGGTACAAGTTAGGGTGCATTCGGGGGTTGCAGTACATGGGCGGGGTGCAGGTAGATCCAGAATCGGTGGCCGGGCTGGCCGTGACGCTGTCCGCAGCGGCCGCGTCCATCTCCGGCATGTCGATACCCCAGCCGGACGGGGCCCCGACGGGGACGTCCGAGCTGCTCCAGACGATCGCGGGCCGGCTGGAGGCCATGGCCGAGCAGGTCCGCGTCGATTCTCGCGCCTACCAACAGCACGACGCCGACGTCGCCGATCAGCTCGGCGCGGCCGGAAACGGCCGATGACCACCGCGCACACACCGGTCGAACCGAGCGCCGGCGTACGAGAGCGGCTTCGGCAACTGGCCGGCGCCTGGCAGTCCGCGCACAAGCAACTGCGCGACCACCAACGGCAACTCGCCCATGCCGTCGACAACACGGGAGACTACTGGCGCGGCCCGGCCGGCGACGCCATGCGTGCGCAGTTCGAGCAGATACACGCCGAGCTGGGCAAGCTCGCAGCAACGCTGGAGGACGCCGAGGAGACCGCACTGCGATGCCACCGGCGGGTCATCGCCGCCCACGACCGCGCTCGGCAGGCGGTCGGCGCGGCGCACAGCGCCGGGTGCCAGGTGCTGCCCACCGGCGAAGTAGTGGAACCCACTGGCGCGGAAGGTGACTCGCAGCTCCATGCCGACCGCGTCACAGCCGCGTTCGCGGCCCTGCGCAGCGCGGTCGACGACGCGAACCACGAGGTCCACTCCGTGTTCGCCGAGGCGGGCCAGGACGAACACCGGGAACCTGTCGCCGACCACTCGGCGCAGGCGACGCAGCTGCCGCCGGCCGGATTTCCGGTGCCGCGGCTGTGGAGCGCGGTTCAGCTCCGCCGCAAACGGAGCCGGTGGCACCGCCGCCCCGCCGCGCCCCCGGCACCCCTCGGTGACGCGGCCGCGGTGCCGTCCGCGTACGACGAGCCGGACGCCTTGCCCGCATACGACGCCCCGTTCGCGAGCAAGCGCGCGATCGCAATCGTCGCGGACCTCGTCGCCCAGTCCGGCGCTCACCCGGGCATCGAGTGGGCCGTCGGCGCGTACGAATTCGAGGGCAACGTCGAGTATTTCGCGGCAGGCAACGAAGGCTGCGGGTACCTTCCGCGAGACCTGTTCTGGGACAGTAGCGTCAAGCTCGTCGTCCATCCCGGCCACTCGGCCTTGGCCAACCCGGCGCGGCTGGTTGCCGAACACTACGCGAGCGCGCACGACCAAGGAGTGGCCCGCTTGGTCGCCATCGCGTCGAGCGTCCCGGTCGGCGTCGCCGTTGCGGACTTCGCCGCCCGCCACCACGCCGAAACCGCCACCGCACCACCAGTTCCCGCGAAGTCACAGGTGTCCGAACGAATCCATCGGCTCGACCTCGCCCAACCCGCCGCGCGCCTCCACACCGCGGCGGTGCCTGCCGACCGTCGCCACGCCGCAGGCTGTGCCGTGATGTTCGACGCCGTGCAACGGAGCGGACTGGGAAGCGAGTACCCACACCTCGAACGCGCGGCCAGCGATCTGCGCGACGGCATGCCGGTCGCCGCGGAC
>JABFVX010000136.1 GCA_013362555.1 Mycobacteriaceae bacterium | reverse complement strand
CGACGCGTCCAGCGGCACGCACGCCGCGAGGGTGTCGTCGGCGCCGAACACCCCGGTGACCTCGCCGATCCGGCGCGTGCCGCTGCGAAAAAGGACCGCCGCCAGCAGGATCCCGACGAGCCCCAGCGGAATCAGGTAGAGCCCGTAGTCGCTCACCACCGAGGACAACTGGATGAACGACGCCGGAATCCGCGCCGAGACGATCACGAACGTGAACAGCGCCGAGACTACCGCCACCACGACGGCGATCACCACGGCAATCCCGGCAACGATCCAGCGAACGCCCATCGGACCATTAAACCCGTACGGCCACACCACCGTCCGTCGGCACGCCGCGTCGGGATCCTTACACCCGTAGCGCGCGTTCACACCCGCAGCTGCGGGTGTGAACGCGCGCTACGGGTGTAAGGATCCCGACGGTTACAGGCCCAGGTAGTTGTTGAGTTCGAAAGGGGTTACCTGGCTGCGGAAGTCCGCCCACTCCTGGCGCTTGTTGCGGAGGAAGAAGTCGAAGACGTGCTCGCCGAGAGTCTCGGCGACGAGCTCCGAGCGCTCCATCTCGTGCAGCGCCTCGGCCAGGCTGGCGGGCAGTTCGCGAAAGCCCATGGCGCGGCGCTCCGCGGAGGTCAGGGCCCACACGTCGTCCTCGGCCTCCGGGCCGAGGGTGTAGCCCTTCTCGATCCCGCGCAGGCCTGCGGCCAGCAGCACCGCGAACGTCAGGTACGGGTTGCAGGCCGAATCAGGGCTGCGGATCTCGACGCGCCGCGACGACGCCTTGTTCGGGGTGTACATCGGCACTCGCACCAGCGCCGAGCGGTTGGACCGGCCCCACGACGCCGCCGTGGGCGCCTCGCCGCCGTGCACCAGGCGCTTGTAGGAGTTCACCCACTGGTTGGTGATCGCGCTGATCTCCGGCGCGTGCTCCAGGACCCCCGCGATGAATGCCCGCGCCACCTGCGAGAGCTGGACGGGGTCGTCGGGGTCGTAGAACGCGTTCGCGTCGCCTTCGAACAGGCTCATGTGGGTGTGCATGGCCGAACCGGGGTGGTTGGAGAACGGCTTGGGCATGAAGGTGGCCCGCACGCCCTCGTCGATCGCCACCTCCTTCACCACGTTGCGGAACGTCATGACGTTGTCGGCCATCGAGAGCGCGTCCGCATAGCGCAGGTCGATCTCCTGCTGGCCGGGGGCGCCCTCGTGGTGGCTGAACTCCACCGAGATGCCCATCGACTCCAGCGCGTCGATGGCGTGGCGACGGAAGTTCGGCGCCGCCTCGTGCACGGCCTGGTCGAAGAAGCCGCCGGTGTCCGCGGGGATCGGCTCGCCGTCCGGGCCCGGGTTGTTCTTGAGCAGGAAGAACTCGATCTCCGGGTGCACGTAGCAGGTGAAACCCAGGTCAGCGGCCTTGTTGAGCTGGCGGCGCAGCACGTGGCGCGGGTCCGCCCAGGACGGCGAGCCGTCCGGCATGGCGATGTCGCAGAACATCCGGGCCGAATGCTGGTGGCCCTTGCTGGTGGTCCACGGCAGCAACTGGAACGTCGAGGGGTCCGGCTTGGCCACCATGTCCGCCTCGGACACCCGCGCGAAGCCCTCGATCGCCGAGCCGTCGAAGCCGATGCCCTCCTCGAACGCTCCCTCCAGCTCGGCCGGGGCGATGGCGACCGACTTGAGGAATCCGAGCACGTCGGTGAACCACAGCCGCACGAAACGGATATCCCGCTCCTCGAGGGTGCGCAGCACGAATTCCTTCTGGCGATCCATACTCCGGAGACTAGGCACCCTCGGTTAACACGGTGTTACGGGGGTGCCTTTTTACGCCGTAGGCGTCCCATGACTGGGCGATCAGGCGTTGCAGGTCAGGTCCTTCGGCGGCGCCTTCAGGTCGACGAGGTAGCTGATGACGGCGTCGTCCACGCACTGTGAGCCGGTGTTGAAGGTGACTGTGTGCTGGTTGCCCTTGTAGGTGATCAGCGCGGCGCCCAGCTGCTTGGCCAGGTCGACGCCGGACTGGTACGGCGTCGCCGGGTCGTCCGTCGTCGACACGACCACCAGCTGCGGCAAACCTTCGGCCTTCAGCTTGGCCGGGTCCAGCGTGTGCGGCATCGAGGTCGGCTTCTCCGACCAGAACGAGCAGACGTCCAGCGGGGCGTGCCCGGTGCCGTTGCCGTCGTCGAGGAACGGGGCGTTCTTGCGCGACTCGAGGTCGAGCTTGTCGACCGTCGCGCGGTCGCCGATCGGCGGGCCGTCCACGCAGCGGATGGCGGTGAACGCGTCGGACAGGTTGTCGTAGCTGCCGTCGTCGCGGCGGCCGTCGTAGGCGTCGGCCAGGCGCAGCAGCGTGTTGCCCTTGCCTTCTTTGAGCTCGTTCAGCCCGGCGGTGAGCGCCTTCCACAGACCCGGCGAGTACAGCGCCTGCTGGACTCCGGTGAGCGCGTCGCCGTAGCTGAGCGTGCGGTCGCCGCCCTTCTTGGGATGCACCGCGACAGGGGTCTTCTCCAGCGGCACCGTCAGCCTGCGGAACACCTCGGCGGCCTGCTTGGGGTCCTGGCCGAGCGGGCAGTCCGGCTTGGACGCGCAGGACTCGGCATAGGCGTCGAAGACGCGCTGGAAACCTTTGGTCTGCCCGAGCGACTCTTCCACCGGGTTCTTGTCCGGGTCGACCGCGCCGTCGAGCACCATGGCGCGCACCTTGCCCGGGAACTTCTCGGCGTAGGCCCACCCCAGGCGGGTGCCGTAGGAGTAGCCGACATAGTTCAGCTTCGCGTCGCCAAGCAGCGCGCGCATGATGTCCATGTCCTGCACCACCTCGCGGGTGCCGACGTGGCCGAGCAGCTCGTCGGGGGTGCGCTTGGCGCATTTGGCCGAGTAGTCCTTGTGGTCCTGCTCCTGGCGGGCGATGCCCTCGGGCGAGTTGTCCCAGTCCGGGTCCAGGCGGGAGGCGTCCGCCTCCTTCGGTTCCAGGCACTTGATGGTCGGAGTCGACGACCCGACCCCGCGGGGGTCGAAGCCGACCCGGTCGAATCGCGCCGAAATCGGCCCGCCGGTGGCGGTGGTGGCCATGCCGAGGCCGGAAGCTCCCGGCCCGCCCGGGTTGAACAGCAGCGAACCGATCCGCTGCCCGGTCGCCTTGGCCCGCGACATCGCGATCTGCGCCGTCTTGCCGTCCGGGTGCTCGTAGTCGACCGGGACCTGGATTCTCGTGCACTCGATCTCCGGGCCCAGCTCGTCGTCCGGCGATCCGAAGCCGCCGCACGGGCCCCAGTGCACGGTCTGCTGGTAGAACTTCGCCAGCCCGGTCGGCGACGTCGCTGCCTGATGGTCGGTCTTCTTCCCACAGGCGGCCAGCGGCATACACACCAGTGCCGACACCGCGGCCAGCACCGCGGCCTTACGCGCAAAGTCCATGCCGACGATCGTGCCATTCGGCGGGGCAAAACGCGCACTCGACATATCCGAGGCGATGTGGCAGGCGGCACGGCATCCGGGCGGGCGCGGTGTGGCAGACTCGAAGTGGTCAATCCCAACACCCGGGGACCCGCTCGGCGGGCCTCGAGGAACGAAAGAAGACGCCATGTCAGATACGCCTGTCTACGGCAGCGCCGAGAAGGCCGGGAAAACCCGCCGCACCACCCGTGTGCACCACCTGCAGCAGATGAAGGCAGAGGGGCGCAAGTGGGCCATGCTCACCGCCTACGACTATTCCACCGCCCGCATTTTCGACGACGCGGGCATTCCGGTGCTGCTGGTCGGCGACTCCGCCGCGAACGTGGTCTACGGCTACGACACCACCGTCCCGATCACCGCGGACGAACTGATTCCGCTGGTCCGCGGGGTGGTGCGGGGTGCGCCGCACGCGCTGGTCGTGGCCGACCTGCCGTTCGGCAGCTACGAGGCCTCGGCACAGCAGGCACTGGCCGCCGCGACCCGGTTCCTGAAGGAGGGCGGAGCCAACGCGGTGAAACTGGAGGGCGGCGAGCGGGTCGCCGAGCAGATCGCCCTGGTCACGGCAGCGGGCATCCCGGTCATGGGCCATGTCGGATTCACCCCGCAGAGCGTGAACACCCTCGGCGGATTCCGGGTCCAGGGCCGCGGCGACGGCGCCGAGCAGCTGATCGCCGACGCGCTTGCCGTGCAGGAGGCCGGGGCGTTCGCCGTAGTGATGGAGATGGTGCCCGCGGAACTCGCGGCCCAGGTCACCCGGAAGCTCACCATTCCCACCGTCGGCATCGGAGCGGGCCGCGACTGCGACGCCCAGGTCCTGGTGTGGCAGGACATGGCCGCCTACCCGCCGGGCCGCGCCGCCAAGTTCGTCAAGCGCTTCGGCGACGTCGGCGCCGCCCTGCACGCGGCCGCCACGTCCTACGCCGACGAAGTCGCCTCCGGCGCCTACCCCACCGCGGACCACAGCTTCTGAGTGAGTGGTTGAGAACGTCCAGAACGCACCACGGAGTGCGGTGAGCGCAACCCACGGGCCGTTGGAGCTGGGTTGCAGACCTCCAGAATGACCCATGACGTGCGTTAGGCGCACGTCATGGGTCGTTCTGGAGGTCTGCAACCCAGCCACCACCCACAATCTCCCAACGCGGTCCGGGAGCGCGCCTTACAGCATGACCCGTGACGTGCGTTAGGCGCACGTCACGGGTCGTTCTGGACAGCTGCGCACGGGGTTTCGGTAGCGTGGGGGCATGGCGCAGTCATCGCTACGGGGCGTGTGTGGTCGGGCGGCGGCTGTTGCGGTCGCGCTGTTGGGGGCGGGCGTGATCGCCGGGTGCGGCGGAAGCGACTCGGCGGGCGGCGGCGCTTCCAGCAGTGCGGCCGCGCCCAGCAGTGCGTCGGCCAATCGGCTGAACACGCCCGAGGCAGGACGGAAGCTGTGCGACGCGCTGCGGTCGCGCCGGTCGCAGTGGGAGACGCAGTCGCAGACGCGGAACCGGATCGACTTCAACCTGATGGCGCAGCGGTGGGCGGCTGATATCGGCGGGCTGGGCAGCGGCAACGTGGACATAGTGCGGGACCGGTCCGTGGCAGACACCCTCACCGCGGCGCAGTGCCCGGACGTGCGGTCCGACGCAGTGCACTCGCTCGGCACGTCGGATTTGGCTTCGGCCCTGGTCGGCCGGTGACCGATATGCGGCAGTTGTATCCGGCCATCGAGCCCTACGACGCGGGCCTGCTCGAGGTCGGCGGCGGGCAGCAGGTCTATTGGGAGACGAGCGGCAATCCGGACGGCAAGCCCGCGCTGTTCCTGCACGGCGGGCCCGGCGGCGGGTGCGATCCCTTCCACCGGCGGTTCTTCGACCCGGCGGCGTACCGGATCATCCTGTTCGACCAACGCGGCTGCGGCCGCTCACTGCCGCACGTGGCCGACGGCGCGGACCTCTCGGTCAACACCACCGACCATCTGATAGCCGACATCGAACGGCTGCGGGAGACGGCGGGGGTGGACCGGTGGCTGGTGTTCGGCGGGTCGTGGGGTTCGACGCTCTCGCTCGCCTATGCCCAGCGACATCCGGACCGGGTGACCGAGTTGGTGTTGCGCGGCGTGTTCCTGTTGCGGCGCAAGGAAATCGACTGGTACTACAACGGCATGGCGGGCTGGGTTTACCCGGACGTCTGGGAACGCTATCTCGCACCCGTGCCGGAATCCGAGCGCGGCGGCGACCTGGTGGAGGCGTACCACCGCCTGCTGCACTCGACAGACCCCGCGGTCGCCACAGCCGCCGCGGTGGCCTGGACCACCTGGGAGACGGCCACGAGTTGGCTACTGCCACACCCGGATCGGGTCGCCGAGAGCTCGGATCCGCGGTTCGCGTTGGCATTCGCCCGAATCGAGAACCACTACTTCCGCCACGGCGGCTTCCTCGACGAGGGCCAGTTGCTGCGCGACATCGACCGCATCGCACACATCCCGGGGGTGATCGTGCAGGGCCGCTACGACATCGTCTGCCCGCCGACCAGCGCATGGGAGTTGCACAGGGCGTGGCCCGGTTCGCGACTGCACTTCATCGAGGACGCGGGCCACACCGCGTACGAGCCGGGCACTACCGACAAACTCGTTGAAGCCACCGATTCGTTTCGGCCCCAATCCACTTGACGTCCGGGAAGGGGCCATGAGCGAAGACAGCCACTCCGACAGCGCCACCGGCCTCTCGCCGGGCGCCGACGCAGGCACGGCGCTGCTCGCGGCGCTCGCCCGGGATCTGGATCGGCTCCATGCCGCGGAGCCCGCGGTACGGGCGGACGAACCCGATTCTGTGCACCAGATGCGGGTAGCCACAAGGAGGTTGCGGAGCCTGTTGCGATCGGGCAGGCCACTGCTGGAGCGGGCTGTCGTCGACCACCTGCGCGCGGAGCTGCGGTGGCTGGCGGGCCTGCTCGGACGAGCCAGGGACGCCGAGGTGCAAGCCGAGCGCGGGGCGACCGGACTGGACCGCCTGCCTGCGGCGGACCGGCCGCCCGTGGCTCGCAGGCTGGTACGCCGTTACCGATCCGAGTACGCCGAGGCGCACGCCGCCACCGTGGCCGCGCTCGACGGCGCACGCTACGCGCTACTGCGAAAACAACTTTCGGGCCTGCTCGCTGCTCCCCCGCTGCGCAGGCGCGCGACCCGGCCCGCACCGGAGGTCCTCGCGCGGCTGCTGGACAAGGAGCAGCGGCGGCTGCACCGCCTCGTCACGGCCGCGGACCACGCGAGCCCGAGCGACCACGTCGCGGCCCTGCACGACGTCCGCAAAGCCGCCAAACGCCTGCGCTACTTCGCCGAAGCGGTCTCGCCTGTGCTGGGTACCGGACACCTCGCCCGCGCGGCGAAGACGCTCCAGAGCGTCCTGGGCGACCACCGCGACGCCCTCGCGAGCCGCGACGCCCTTGCGGAAGCGGCGGCCGCCGCCCGCGCCGCGGGCGAAGACGACCGTCCCTACCTGCTGCTGGCCCGCTTCGAGACCACTACGGCCGACACCGCGCTGGACCACTACCTGCCTGCTCTGCGTAAAATCCGGAACGACCCGTGACGTGCGCCTGACGCACGTCACGGGTCGTTCCGGTGATCCGGCTGAGCTCGGTTACTGCTCGAGGGCGACCATGGTGCCGTTGAGATTGTCGAACGGGCCGACAACGGTGAATGCGACGCGACCCTGGGGATACTGGGAAGCCAACTCGCTCAACGTGTTCAGGGTCTGGCCGAAGGAGCCGGCGGCGGGGTTGGGCAGTGACGAGACCATCGTGCCCAGCTTGTTCTGGCTTACCCAGACGGTGTCGTCGTGGGTGAGATTGACTTCGACCCCGCCGGGGATCGGCGCTACCGTCGCCGCCGCTGCCGTGTGTGCGCCCAACGTGACGCCGCACGTCAACGCGCCGGCGAGCGCGGCGCCCGCGGCAAATGAACGAAACAGGTGCATAGCAAACCTCTGGGTTCGGGAGAGTGGGACGTGGCGGGACCCATCCGGGACGACCTTGGCTGCCAGCCGTTTTCCGGTGGGCACCGACAACCCTATGCCACGGCGCGCCGCATGCGTCGGATATCGGCAATCGGGATTGCCCGTGTGACCACGCAGTGGAACTGTCCCAATCCCTGTTACGCTCGCCGGACGTCCGGAGTCGGGATTCCGTGCGACGGACGTGTTTTCACAGGCTGTCTCCGCTAGAAGGGGTAATCGCTCCATGTCGTCGATTCTGTTCGACCAACTACTGCCGATCCTGGGTCCGCAAGCAGCGTCCTATTGGGCCCAGATGTTCGTGATCAACCCCCTCTGAGAGCGCATCTGACATCGTCCGAAATGACCCATGACGTGCGTCCAACGCACTTCACGGGTCATTCTGGAGGTTTGTGACCCCAGTCATCGACCACTGACTCCCGATTGCGAACGCAATCGGGAGTCTTTGTTTGGGCGGACGAGTCGGTCTGTAAGCCGGATCCTGTCCCCGCCGCTGTCGCGCCGGGGGGCGACCATCCATCTGGGCACACCGTCGCCGGGTGCCTCGAGCGGCCTACCCGCAAGCTCGGGCGAGCAGCCCTCGAACGCCTGCGCAGCCGCACCAGCACGCCGGTGCGGCCTTTGACCTTGCTCCGGGCGGGGTTTACCGAGCCGCCCCGGTCACCCGGGGCGCTGGTGCGCTCTTACCGCACCGTTTCACCCTTACCGACACGAGGTCGGCGGTCTGTTCTCTGTGGCACTGTCCCGCGGGTCGCCCCGGGTTGCCGTTAGCAACCGCCCTGCTCTGCGGAGTCCGGACTTTCCTCGGCAGCGGGCCTGAGCACCGCAGTGCCCGGTTCCCGTCGCCGCGGCCGCCCGACCGACTCGTCCGCCCGGCCAGCCTACCCGGTCCCCCGAGCCCTCCTCACACCCGAACCGCGCGTCTGCACCCGCAGCT
>JABFVX010000502.1 GCA_013362555.1 Mycobacteriaceae bacterium | reverse complement strand
CACAGCGGCACACTACGTTTGAACAAACAGCCGCTCGTGCTGCTGGACCTGGTCTCCGATGTCGTCGCGGACACCAAAGCGCTCGCAGCGCAACGGGGAATCACTATTCGGCAGGCAGGCATGAACGGCCACATGCTGCCGGCCGACCCGCACGAACTCTCCCGGGTCATCGCGAACCTGCTGACCAACAGCATCCGACACGCCCCTGAAAACTCCGAAATCGTGGTATCGGCAGATCGAATCGACGGCGACCGCCTGGTCGTCAGCGTGCTCGACCAAGGACCGGGCGTCCACACCCACGACCTCGGCAACATGTTCGACATGGGTTGGCGAGGCAGCGCCGCACGCACCTCCACCGACAACGGCTCCGGCGCGGGCCTCGGACTCGCCATCGTCCGAGGAATCGTCGAGGCCCACGGCGGCGCCGTGTCGGCCAGCCATGGTCCCGGCGGATTCCGCCTCGACATCACGCTGCCCGCGGGAACAGGGACATGAGCGTGCGATCCTGGCGGATCAGAACGTCCGAGTACCTATGGACGCCTGATGCGGCCCGGGTGGCGCGGCCGCCATGCTTCAGCGCAGAACACACGGTGGTCGGCAGGAGGCCAGGAGTCGGATGAGCGAAACGTTGCGTGCTTATGCTGTGGATCTGGCGCTGCTCGGCTCGGCGGTGAATTCGGGCGACAAGGCATTGATGGACGAACTGTCCGTGCCGAGCGCACTGGGTCGATACCTGCAGGAGCAGTGGAGCCGCGACTGGGATGCGACGCCCGACCAGGTGCTGGGCTATCTGATCTTGGGCGAAGGATATGTCGACCGTCTCGGGCCCGCCTACATCGATGGGCTGGAGTATCTTTGCGAGCACTTCGGCGAAGCCCTGGACAACTGCAATTTCAGCTCCATGCGCGGCTGGCTGTCCGAGGTTCAGAAGGTCCTGAATCGAGCTGACGTGCCGTTCGATATGGCCGACCTGCTCTACGACTGGCCGAGTGAGTTCGACCTGGACATCGACCCCGACGGGGACTTGGCCGACCTCTGTGTCGGCTCCGTTGAACGACATAGGATTCCCGCGATCCTGCAGGCCCTGCTGGCCGTCGACTGGGCAGCCCCCGAGTTGGCGGTGACCGGCGAGCTGCGGCAGTCCGTCGAGGAACTGATGAGTTGGTTCGATATCTGCGCTCGAACCAACTGCGACCTGGTAACTTTTCTGTGAACAGACGCTGGTCAGTTGTGGTCAGCAGTTTTGATTCGTCGCCCGAGCAGCCACCAGGTCGGCGCAGGCGGCGGCGACGAGGGCGACGGAGTGATCGGCGTCCGCCCTCAGAGACCGCAGGCTCTCCAGAGCGTGGGCGCCGGGCAGCTCCACCAGCGCCTGGATGAGCCGGATCCGAACGCGCGCGTCGCCGCCGTGTGAGCTCATGGCGCCGGTCAGCGCGGCGAGCACTCGATCCGCCGATGCCGGGTCCTGGGCCAGCGCGCCGAGCACCTCGCCCGCGTCGACGTCGTTGGCGCCCGCGATGACCATGGCCACGAGAACCGGCTCGGCAGCAGTCACACCCCGACTGCCTGCGGCCAGGGCGGCGTGGCCGCGAACAGCAGGGTCCGGGTCGTCGAGCACAGCGGTCAGCAGCTCGGTCGCGGCGTCGCCCGGGATCTCCGCCACCGCACGCACGGCCCGGCGCCGGACCTCGACGTCAACGGCGGACAGCCCCGGCACGAGCCTGGCCAGGCCGTCGTCGCCAGCCCGCGAGAGCGCCCACCTCAGGGCGCCTGCCATGTTCGGCTCGGCCTCGGCGAGCACCGCCGCAGCCAGCAGGTCGGTTGGCACCGGCTCGTTCTCGGCCGGGTTCAGCACCGCCTGCAGTCGGCGATGCGGGTCAGCCGAGCCGAGAATCCGTACAAGCTCGACGATGCGCAACACATCCCGCCAGTCGCCGGGCTCGGCGTTCTCGACTGCGCGCAGACGCTCGAGCAGTTCGCGTTCCCGCGCCAGCCGTTCCTCGGTACGTCTGATCAGACCGGTCACCAAGGTGCGCGGGGTGAACGCCGGATCTGCCAGCACCTGCGCAATCTCGCGCAAGGAGAGCCCGAGGGACCGCAGACTCTCCACGTGAAAGATTTTGCGGATGTCGGCGTCCGAGTATTGGCGGTAGCCGCCCACGGTGCGCCCGGTCGGGCGCACGAGCCCGAGCGAGTCGTAGTGGCGCAGCATTCGGGTACTCACTCCCGAACGCCGCGCCACCTCGCCGATCAGCACGGGCCGCCGTCAAGCGCCGCGAGCCGCTTCGCCGCGTCGACATCGAGATCGAAAGCAGCGTCCGGGTCGCGCAGCAGACGCTCAGTAGCCTGTGCGTGTGCTCGCACGTCCGGGTCGGCGCTGCGAGCCGCCCGGTGCAGCACCAAAACAATGACTTCGCCCAGTGCGCACAGCGCCCGACTCAGACTCCGCCGGACCTCGCGATCGCCACGCCCGAATTGGGTGGCGAGTTCGACAGCCAGGGCCGCGCGCTCGGCGTCCGGCACGAGAACAACCGCCGCCCGCCAGGCGCTGCGCGCCACATCATCGTCGGGATCGCGCAGCAGCGCCGACGTAATCGCAGGCCAGGCCGTCGAATCGCCGATCTTGGACAGCGTGTGCAACGCCTGGCTGCGGGCCTGCGGGCCGCCGGATTCCAGCTCGGCACGCAGCCGCGGCACAGTCAGCTCCGCCGGAAGCCTGGTCAGCGCCCAAGTGAGCATGTCGCGTACGAAGAAATCCGGTTCCACGGCGCAGCGGTCAATCAGTGCCCCGAGCAGGGCCGGGCCGGGATGTGTGCCCGCGGCCAGCGCCGCCCGCAGTCGGGTCGACGCGTTCTCGGCACTCAGCGCGGCCGGCAGCCGCGGGTCTACGGTTTGTTCTTGTCTCGAATTCACGGGAACCACCTCCTGCGTCCAGTGAAAACGTTGGCACTGTGTCAAGGTCAAGCGCTCGATCGGGCCGATGCCCACCGTAACCCGGCGCCGGAGTCGGCGCTTCGGTCCGGCCCTGCCAACGTTGATTTTCGCTTCACTCGCGCTGATCGCGATGCTCGCCATAGCCGGGCCCGCGCCGGCATCCTGCTCGTCGTTGCGCCTTCCGGTCATTGTGGGTGAGCTACTGGCCGGAATCGCATTCGGCGCGACTGGCTTCCGGATTCTGCACGCCGGCCCCGGCGAGCCCGCCGCCACCATCCTCGGCGCATTCGTCACCATCACCGCCGCCGTGGCAATCCGTTCGTTCCGGAGTTACTCGGCTTCGGCATGGCGGCTGATCCAATAGCCTGCGCCCGGGCCGCCCAGCTGCGACAACGCGACAGAACGGCCGGTGATCAGGAGCAGGATCGCGGCCGCGGAGCCTTCGATCAGATGCCCTTCACCGACGAACCACCCGATGTCCGTCGCGGCGAGGCGATAGCCGTTGAAGGTCGTCCTGACATGGAACGGGGCGCTTTGGCCCCACAGCCGATCGAGGGCCGTTCGTGCCGCGCCACTGGGCATTTCGCGCGGAATCCCGAGCGGAATCGCGATGTCTTGGCCATGGACGAGCAGGTCCATCAGCCGGTCCGCGGGCGTCGTGCCTGCGACGGCAACTCGAACGCCAATGCTCCCGCGCAACTCCGCGAGCAGTTGGGCGGAGGTCCGGCACCGCGCGTGGCGGACCGCGGCCTCGCGGACAGCCCGGTCGAAATCGCCCCGAGCGCGAATGACGTTCACCAGGATCCACGCGATCGTGGGGCGCGCGGACTGGATCAGGTGCGCGACCACGTCGCGGACCTGCCAACCGTCGCACAGCGACGGCTCGTCCCACGCCGACTCGGGCAGCAACCGCAGCATCTCGACCAGACCTGCCCGCTCGGCCTCGACCGCCTGCCAGGTCCGCTCGACATTCATCGTTGTCTCTCCGGGCATTTCGGCGACTCCTTCGTCTCGATCGGTGTTGCAGTACTGTAGAAACTCCATTCGGGTGGAGGTTCCAGTAAAAGTGACCGAGAACACACGCCCCGACCGCCTGCTCACCATTGGCGAGCTGTCCCGCCTCACTGGCGTTCCCGTCCGAACGATCCGGTTCTATTGCGACGAAGGAATTCTCGAGCCGCTCCGCAGCGCAGGCGGGCACCGACTATTCGATCCCACAGCAGCGCCGGGGCAGCTGGCACTGGTTCGAAGCCTGCGGATGCTCGGGCTCGGGCTGACGGCAATAGTTGCGGTGCTGACCGAGGCACTGTCGGTCGCCGACGCGGTCGCTCAGGAGCGCTCCCTGCTCGAGACCGAATTGGGCGCGCTGTCGTGGCGGCATGCGTCGCTGGCCGCCGTCGAAGCGGCGGCCCCCGCCGAACGGCTCTCGCGGCTGGCATTGTTGGCCGCGGTCCACGACCGCCGCCACGCCCATGATCGGCTCATCGCATTCTGGCGCCGATTGCTGGCCCCCGCCGCACCAACGCTGTTCGACGACTTCGCCGCGATGAACATCCCGGCTCCGCCCACCGACCCCGCCCCACGACAGGTTGCCGCCTATGCCGAACTCGTCGCCGAAACGGCCGACCCCAGGTTCGCCGCGGCAGTGGCTCAGCAGCTGTGGCGATCCGATCCAGCAGAGATCCGCGACAAGCGCGAGCTGCTGGCCGAGATTGCGGAGGTGTGCATGCGCGTAGAACCACTGATCGCCGCACAGGTCGAGCCACGCCCCGGCGCTGAACTGAACCAGTTTATCGCTGCGCACGCCCGCGCCAGAGGCGTGTCGGACACGCCCGATTTCCGGCGTAGGCTGTGTACCGCAGTTGACACCGACTTCCGCGTCCGCCGATATTGGGCGCGCACCGCCGAGATTCTTGGGACTGCCACCACCGGAGCCGCCCAGCAGTGGCTGCACCATGCTGTTGTCGCCGCAGCAGGCCTCGGGTAGGTCCTGGCTTACGAAGCGCCGGATCGCTGTTCTAGGCGGTGCCCGCGAATCCGGCGTAGACGACGACATGCGAGTCGTTGTGGTGTGAATGCCGGTTGACGCCACCACAGGAGACCAACTGCAGCGAACTTCCGCCGTGCGGCCCGTAGACAAGGTCGGCCGGAAATGCCGATGTCGGGTATGTCGCCACGCCGTGGACCATGAACCGGGCCGCGGTGCCGTCTGCGCGCGCGATCTCGAGAATGTCGCCGGGACGGAGCCGGTGCAGGTGAAAGAACACACCTGGCCCACGATGAGAGTCCCGGTGGCCGAGCAGAACCGCCGACCCGGCCTCTCCGGGGGCCGGGCCGCCGTCGAACCAGCCCGCGATATCCGGGGTGTGCGGCAGATGCACAGTGCCGTCTGCGCCGCTGCCCACTCGGGTCAACTTGGTGCGTACGCCAATCGCCGGGATGTGCAGACCCACCGGGGTGGAGCGAGTGAGCACAGTAGCTGCCGACCGCGTCGAAGCGCCCGCGGCCATGCCGGGAACGCCTGTCGACGCTTGGGCATTGGCCACTCGGCTTGACGACGATTTAGGCGACCGGACCATAGCGCTGCGGTCGAGATACGCCCCGAGCGGAAGAAGGGCCAATCCGGCCAAAAGCGCTACGAGAAAGGAAGGATAGAAAGATCGCCATTTCAGCCCAATCGATCTCCGACCAATAGTCACGACGTCCCTCCGCCATATTGAGCGTGATGAGAAACACAGTATCAGGGCCCGGCGTGGGCCGCAGAACCGCCCTTTCTCGTCAGACGCACCGCATTGGCACGAAAATTCCGGCGCGCCTGACTAAAAGGGTGCTTCTGCACTCACCGACACTCATCGGCGCCTCCGACGAACATCAGCGCCTTCGGCCGCCGCGCAGACGCGCGAGCAGATCGCGCACCTTTGCTTGATTCCTGGGATCGCGTGCCAGCTGCTCAGCTCGGGCTCGGGCTTGGCGGCCCTGCGGGCTCTGCATCCACTGGCGGATTCGGTTGACAATCGAGGCCACAACTACCTCCCGTTCGACACCACCTCGCCCCAGCATGCGCTACGAACCCTGTTCGCGGACCCAAAGTTTCACGATCACATCGAAAATCGCCCGTCCGGCGTTCGGAGTCGTGCGGCGGATTCTCGCGCCGGCGCGGCGATTCGAGCAAGCATCGGAGGTCCGACCGACGGTACCGAATTTGTCTACAACAGACGCCATTCCGGTCGCGATGGCATGGTCAGCACCTATGTTGGCCGGGCCGCGCGGCCACCGTCGCCGTCGGCTGGACCCAGGCGCGGCCCGCGATGCTCCAGGCCGTGGCACGTGTCGGTGTCAGATCCCAGTGGCAGAGGACTGCTGTCGAACAAACCTTGGCAACAGAGGCGTTTGAAGCCTCAGAGCCCTTTAGTGCTCGTCGTAGTGGCCGTCATGGGCGGCGTGGCGGCAGCCGTTGTGGAGATAGTCG
Source organism: Mycobacteriaceae bacterium (assembly GCA_013362555.1). GTDB lineage: Bacteria > Actinomycetota > Actinomycetes > Mycobacteriales > Mycobacteriaceae > JABFVX01. Next base: position 1,983 of record JABFVX010000502.1, on the reverse strand, counting down.
ACGTGATCGCCGTGGGGTACGGCCACGTGGCCGCATCCGGCACCGTGGACGTGGCCGTGGCCGTCGTGGACGGCATGTGCGCCGGGATTGCCGCATTCGTCGTAGTGGCCGTCGTGCACGCGGTGAATATGCCCGTCGTGCACATAGTCGACGTGATCGCCGTGCGGGAACGCCACGTGGCCGCATCCGTCCCCGTGTACATGGTCGTGTTCGGGGTGTTCGAGGTGGGTTGCGGTGCTCATCTGCGTCCTTTCGTGGTCGGGCGGGATTTCCTCGGCCCGCTTCCGCTTGGGCCCCACACATTAGCGGACGCGCATATGAGATTCCATCGCTGCCGACCGGCTATGTTCGCCTGTTTGACCGACACGTCGATTCCGTTGTGCCACAAGGGTCTTATGTGCAGATTTGTTAGTAACAATTTTCATTTGTGTTACGCCGGTCCCCCCGCCCCGTCGTTCTGGAAGGCACATTGCCCAGCGCGTGTTCAGGTGGGCAGGAGGTGGTTGTGCAGTTCGGGCACGACTACGTTCCACGCGGTAGGCGGCGGGATTTCGTGACCGGGTCCGTCCAGGCGGACCAAGCGGGCGCCCTCGATCATTCGCGCCAGCGCTTGGCCGTGCGGGAGGGGGAACATCGGGTCGTCGGCGCTGTGGAACACGAGGGTCGGAACCTGGATCTCGGCCGGGTCCACCGGAGTTCTCGGTTCGGCGAGGAAGTGGTTTGCCATTGACGAGGCCATGTTGCGGCTGCGCCGCACTTCGAGGACTGCCAGCGTACGCATGCGCGCCTCGTCGAATCCATGGGAGCCGGCATAAGGGCGTTCGACGTCGACGCGGTATTGGATGACCGCGGACTCGTCGGCCCAGTCAATCTCGGGTTGAGGCTCGGTCCAGGTCGCGGCGACCGCGGGGGCCGGCGGCGGGAGAGGGCCGTGATCGCCGCCGGCGGGGCTGGTTTCGATGAGCGTCAGCGACCGCACCCTTTCGGGTGTCCGCACCGCGACGGTCTGCGCGATGCCGCCTCCCATCGACATTCCGACGAGGTGTGCCTGCTCGATGCCGAGGGCGTCGAGGATGCGGATCGGATCGGTGGCGATATCGTCGCCGGTGTAGTCGGGCTGCCCCAGCAGGGATGCGCTCGATTGCCCGGTGTCGCGGTGGTCGTACCGAATCACGTGCAGCGCACCGGCGCCGAGCCGGTCGATGAACTCGGTTGTCCACCAGTCCATCGACTGGCCGCCGCCTGCGATGAGCAATACCGCGGGTGCGCCGTCGGGTCCGCTGCGTTGGATCGCCAGTTCTGTGCCGCCGAATTCGAGTATTTCGATGTCGCGTCGTGTGCGATTGATCGTCATGTTCATTCCTTCTGTTGTTACAGCTGTTGCTGGAGCGTAGGACCGAGTGCCCGTTGGCAGGCGAAGAGGACGATCCCGGTGATGGCGCATACCGTGGCCAGGGCTCCCCGCCCGGCGTGGTTGAGCAGCACGGTACCGACCAGGGGGCCGAAGACGCCGCCGAGATTCCACGTGGCGGAGGCGATCCCCATGTATGCGCCGCGCAGATCTGCCGGGGCCAGCCCGGCGAAAGCGCTACCGAACATGACAGCGATGCCGATTTGGCCCAAGGTCCACGTCGCGACCGACGCTGCGTAGGCGGCGGTGGTGTGTGCACCGGCGCTTGCGGCCGTGCCCGCGCCGACCAGGAGAATCGAAACGGCGAGTACCGCGCTGGGATCGCGGCCGGCGAGCAGGCGCACCGCCAGTGGTTGACCGAGGACGATGAGGATGCCGTTGAAGGCGAGTATTGCGCCGTATGCGGCCGGGCCGTGGCCGTCTGCCGTCATGAAGAGCGGCAGCGTGGCGAATGTTTGCAGGAAAAGGGTGAAGTAGGCGACGTAGATCAGCGTCATGGCGATCATCGGTCGGTCGCGCAGCAGGACCGGCAGGAGCGCTCGGCGGGTCTGTTCCGATTCCGGCTCACGGGT
>JABFVX010000426.1 GCA_013362555.1 Mycobacteriaceae bacterium | reverse complement strand
GCGCGGTCGGGGGAGTGGCACCGGAGCGCTGCACGCCGGTGTTCATGTACGCCTCGTTGTCGTAACAGACGTACAGGACGTCGTCGCCCCGCTCGAACATGCCGGACAGGCAGCCGAGGCCGATGTCGACCGTGCCGCCGTCGCCGCCCTGCCCGACCACACGGATGTCGGTGCGTCCCTTGGCGCGCAGTGCGGCGGCGACGCCGGCGGCAACCGCGGGCGCGTTGCCGAACAGCGAGTGCAGCCAGGGCAGTTGCCACGACGTCTCCGGATACGGCGTCGAGAACACCTCCAGGCAGCCCGTCGCGTTCACCGCGATCACCTTGCCGCCTGCCGCCCGCTGGGCCGCATCCAGGATGTAACGGGCGCCGAGCGCCTCGCCGCAGCCCTGGCAGGCGCGGTGGCCGCAGGTCAGCGCGTTGGCGCGGCCCGGGTCGGCCTGGTCGGACTGCAGCTCGGGACCCAGCAGCCGGTTCCCGGCCGCGAAGCTGCCCACCTGGTAGAACTTGACCTGCGGCGCGGCACTCATCGGTTGCTCCCCACATCACGCAGGATGTTCTCCGCGGACGGACCGGACCGCCTGGTCTCGGCCATCCGCGCCAACTCCCGCTCCACCAGCTCGGTGTCGAGGTCCAGGAACGTCAGCTCTCCGAGTCGGCCGGCGATCGCGTCGTCGAACAGCCGGTGCAGGGACTCCTTGGTGATCGCGCGCCCGCCGAGCCCGGCGACCACCGTGTGCCCGTCGAGCAGGATCCCGGACAGCGCGGTGCGCACGTTCGCCGACACGATCCCGCCGACGCCGACCGCCAACGCCCGCTCCAGCACGATCACTTGGCGTGCCCTGCCGAGTACGGTCCGCACCGCGTTCAGCGGGAACGGCCGGAACGACGTGATGGCCAGCGCCCCGATCCGCACTCCGCGCTCCCGCATCTCGTCGACGACGTCACACACCGTGCCGAACACCGAGCCCAGGACCACGACGATCGTGTCGGCGTCCTCGCAGGCGTACGGGTGGACCAGGCCGCCGCTGGCTCGCCCGAAGACCTGCCGGAACTCGTCGGCCACCCGGGGGATCGTGTCGAGCGCCTGCATCTGCTTGGCGTGCGCCAGATAGCGCACCTCGGTGAAGGCGTCCGGGCCGACCATCGCACCGATCGACACCGGCTCGTCCGGGTCCAGGACCTGGCGTGGCTCGTACGGCGGCAGGAACGCGTCGACCTGCGCCTGCTCCGGCACCTCGATCCGCTCCCAGGCGTGGGTGAGCACGAAGCCGTCCATGCACACCATCACCGGCAGCGACAGCTCCTCGGCCAGCCGGAACGCCTGCGGATGCAGGTCGGCGGCCTCCTGGTTGTCGCGCGCGTACAGCTGGATCCAGCCGGAGTCGCGCTGCGACATGGTGTCGCTGTGGTCGTTCCAGATGTTGATGGGTGCGCCGATGGCCCGGTTGGCGACCGTCATCACGATCGGCAGACCCAGCCCGGAGGCGTTGTAGAGGGCCTCCACCATGTACAGCAGGCCCTGGCTCGCGGTCGCCGTGTAGGTGCGGGCGCCCGCGGCCGAGGCGCCGATGCACATCGACATCGCGGCGAACTCCGACTCGACGTTGACGTACTCGCACGGCTTGAGCGCCCCGGACTTCACCAGGCGGCTGAGCTCCTCGACGATGTGCGTCTGCGGCGAGATCGGATACGCGGCGATCACCTCGGGCCGGCAGCAGGCGACGGTTTCGGCGACCGCACGCGACCCCTCAGTCTGCTTGAGCATGCGCCCGCTCCTCCCGCTGGGCCTTCTGGACGTGTTCGTATGCCTCCCGGGCCGCGGCCGCGTTGGCCTCGCCCAGCTCCCCGGGGAAGCGTTCGCGGACGGCGGCGGTGAGCGAGTCGATGGTCACGCAGCCGGTGAGCGCGGCGAGCCCGCCGAGCAGGACCGCGTTCGGCACGGGCCGGCCGAAGTGCCGTACCGCGAGTGCGGTGGCCGGGACGGTGAGGGCATGTCCGACAAGCTCGCCGAGGCC
>JABFVX010000360.1 GCA_013362555.1 Mycobacteriaceae bacterium | reverse complement strand
ACCACCTCGGCCACCCGGTCGAACGCCTTGTCCTCCGCCCACGTGGCGCCCTTGTCGTAGAACGAGTCCGGCGTCCGGTTGACGATGGCCATGACCAGCGCCCGATCGACCGCGACCGGCCGTCCGCACACGGTGGCGAGGGACTCAGGCATGGGCTCAGGGTATCGGTCGAGGACTCGACCGCCTCCCGCGGTTTGCGCCGGTGGCGGGCGGGCCGCCCATGGCGCCGGAATGCGGCGGGCTCGGGATCGGGGTTCGCATAGGCTGGGCGGCATGCTCACGATGCTGGTGTACGTTCTGGCCGTGGCGCTGGTCGCGGCACTCTTGTACGCGTTCGCGTGCGCGGTGTTCGGCCGGTCCGAGGAGATGGCCCCGCTGCCCGAACACACCACCGCCACCGTGCTCCCCGTCGCGGGCATTCGCGCGTCGGACGTGACCGCGCTGCGATTCCAGCAGGTGGTGCGGGGATACAAGACGTCCGAGGTGGACTGGACGCTGGAGCGGCTCGCCGCCGAAATCGAATCCCTGCGCGAGCAGCTCGCGCAAGCCCGCGCCGCTGCGAGCGAGCCCGCGCCGTCGCGAACCGGCCTTGGCGAGCCGGCTCCGCCGGAGGGCGTGGCCGCGTGGCCCGGGAACGGCGACCACCGGTGAGCGGTGCCGAACGCGGCCGCACGGATACCGGCGCCGAATCCGACGGCCGGATTCGGTGTCCGTGGTCGGATTCCAGTGCGCTGTATCGCGAATACCACGACTTCGAATGGGGCAAACCCGTGCACGGGCGCGACCCGCTCTTCGAGCGGGTCTGCCTGGAAACATTCCAGGCGGGATTGTCCTGGATAACGGTGCTGCGTAAGCGGGAAGCTTTTCGGTCCGCGTTCGCCGGATTTGCCGTCGAGTTGGTCGCCGCGTTCGACGACGCCGATGTCGAACGGCTCTTGGCTGATCCGGGGATCGTGCGGAACCGCGCGAAAATTCTCGCCTGCATCGCGAATGCGCGCCTGGTCGCGGATATGACCGACGAACTCGACGAGCTGCTGTGGTCTTTCGCGCCCGACTCGCGGCCTCGACCCGCAAGCCTTTCCGATGTGCCCGCGATCACACCGGAGTCGACTGCCATGGCACGCGAGCTGAAGCGGCGGGGCTTCGCATTTGTGGGGCCGACGACTGCATATGCCTTGATGCAAGCCACCGGAATGGTGGACGATCATCTGGCAGACTGCTGGGTTCCACAGAAGTGAACCCGACACGTCCTTCTTGCCGCGCTTGCCCAGGTTTAGGCGTTGTTTTCGCAACTCCGCTACCCTCGGGTCTGCGCGATAGGGAAGAATGGATGGCGTAGCTCACCGAATGCCGGTGAGCCTCGAGTTCAAGATCTGGAGGGCAGCGAATGGCGGCCATGAAGCCCCGCACGGGGGACGGTCCCCTCGAGGCGACCAAGGAAGGGCGCGGGATTGTGATGCGCGTCCCTCTCGAGGGGGGCGGGCGTCTTGTGGTCGAACTCACACCTGCGGAGGCGGCGGCGCTCGGTGACGAACTGAAGGGCGTCACCAGCTAGGTGCGGGCAGCACCCCACGCACCTGCCCTCGAACTGCTCAGTTGTCCGGTGTGCGCGGACGACACTGCCCTGGCCCCCGGTTCCGCTGGGCAGGCGCTGGTCTGCGCGCGCAACCACAGCTTCGACATCGCCCGGCAGGGATATGTCAGTCTGCTCGCCGGGGCCGCCAACGCGCGCGGCGACACCGCCGCCATGCTCGCCGACCGGGACGCTTTCCAGCAGGCGGGTCACTTTCTTCCCATTGCCGCGGCAGTGGCCGCCGCCGCGACCGCAACCGCGCACTCCGATTCCGCCCGGGTAGCCGACGTCGGCGCGGGCACAGGCTATTACCTTGCCCAGGTACTGGATGCCCTGCCCGATTCCACGGGCGTCGCCGTCGATGTCGCCAAGGCGGCGGCGCGCCGCGCCGCCGGGGCGCACCCGCGCGCGCTCGCCGTGGTGGCCGACGCGTGGCGCGGCCTCCCGCT
>JABFVX010000146.1 GCA_013362555.1 Mycobacteriaceae bacterium | reverse complement strand
TGTGGCGTACTCGCGGTCATGCTTCCCACACCCGTAGCGCGCAGCCACACCCGCAGCTGCGGGTGTGGCTGCGCGCTACGGGTGTAGGGGTGGTGGTGCTGTGCCGTCAGCAGGGCGGGACGGCCGCCGAGATCTGGGCAACGAGGCGGGCGGGCCGGTCGAGGTCCGCGGTCGCCTTGCCGTTGGTGAGGATCGCGCCGGCCACGCCCCGCGCGGGGTCGGCCCAGCCGTACTGGGTGGTCAGGCCGCTGCGTCCGAAGTGGGCCGCGGTGTGGCGGCCGAACTTGGATCTGCGCCCGCCCAATTCGAAGCCGGCTCGGCTGACCCGGCCTGCCACGCCCGGCATTCGGGGCGCGGGCCGGGTGGCATCGTGCAGCGTGTCGGGCCGGATGATCCGCACGCCGTCGAGTTCGCCTCCGCGCGCCAGGATTTCGTAGAACCGGGACAGCTCGGCTGCCGTGGTGACCAGATTTCCCGACGGCAGCTCGGCGGTGAGGAAACGGCGCTGGTCCGATTCGGGCCTGCCGTCCATGCTCCCGCCGAGAGCTTTGCGGGCCAATGTATTCCAGATCCGGGACGGCGGCGGCCCGACCTTGACGCTCGGCACGACGGCGGCCACGTCCTCGGGTCGCACGCCGAAAGTGGTCCACCGGAATCCGAGCGGTTCGAGCACCTTCTCGGCGAGATGGTCGCCCATGCGCCTGCCGGTGGCGCGCTGCACCAGCAGCCGCTGCACCAGTCCGCTGGTCAGCGCGTGGTAGACGCGGAATCGTCCCGGCGGCCAGCTCGGTTTCAGGGCCGCGAGGGCCGCGACCGCTACTTCCTCGTCCACCACCGCGTCGAACCCGCGGAACGGCGGAGTCATGAACGGAATTCCCGCCGAGTGCGAGAGCACGTCGCCAATGGTGATGGCGGCCTTGCCGTTCGCGGCGAACTCCGGAATGTAGCGAGCCACCGGATCTTCCGGGGCGAACGCGCCCTGCTCGATGAGCACTGACATCAGCGTCGCGGCGACGCCCTTGGCGGTGGAGAAGCCGCACAGCGGCGTGTCCGGAGTGGCGAGCACTCGCGGGGCGTCAGGCCCGTCGCCGGGGGCGTTGCCCCAGCCGTACCCGATCGCACGGTTCAGCACCATGCGGCCGTTACGGCGCACGCACACCTGGATCACGGGCGTCGTGCCGAGCCGATACCACGCCCGCACCGAGTCCCACAGCGCTTCCACCTGCACTGATGTGAACCCCGCCGCCGCAGGCGGGTCCTCGTTCCCGACGGTGGTGACCGCGCCCAGATCCGCCGCCACCGCCACCAACGCGCCCGCATCCGCCATTCGGCCAGCTTACCGATGTCCAGATCGACCCATCAGTTGCGTTCGACGCAACTGATGGGTCGTTCTGGACATCGGCAAGCCCGAGTTTCGCGGCGGTTCAGCCTGTGAAGGGCGGGATGAAGGTGCAGGGGACCGGGCGAGGGTGTTCCGGGTCGAGGGCGTTGAGGACGTACGCGGCTGCCCGCGGGCTGCCCGCGATGGCCAAGTGGTCGGAGTAGTCCTGTGAACACCCTTCTTGCACAACTATGTTGGTGGCGTTCGCACCGGGGGCGAGTCCGGAACTGTACGGCACGACGATTTCGTCGTAGCGGGTGGCGATATTGGTGTAGGTGATGCCGGGAGCGTAGACGCCGTCCCGGTTCAGCTCCCGCAGGAACGCCGATCCGCCGATCAGCTGCGGCAACGCCGGCGCGATGCCCATCGCCGCCTCCAGCGCGGGGCCCGCGCCGAGGCGGGCGGCGACCGCGCGGGCCATGGCGGTCTGGTCGCCGAAAGAGCCGTGCCAGACCGGGGCCAGGGAGACGTACTTGTCGATCTTCGACGCTCCGCCAAGGCGTTTGGCGTAGTAGTTGGGCATAAGGGTGCCCTGCGAGTGGCCCACGAGGTCGACCTGGCGGGCGCCGGTCGCAGCCAGCACCCGGTCCACGAACGCGCTCAACTGCGCCGCGCTCTGTTCGACAGAGGCGCCCATGCCGCCCAGCGCCGCCAATGGCCACGGCAGCGCGGGCGCGCCGTAGGTCAGTGCGTAGACGCAGTAGCCCGCATTGGCCAGCAGCGGCGCGTACGTGCCCCAGTTGGTCTGCGCCCCGCCGCCGGTGCCGTGCACCAGCACGACCGGATTAGGGTGCGCCGCAGCGGGTTTGCAGGTCCAGTCATTGCTGCCGGGCAGCGAGCCGCCGGGATGGGCCAGTTCGTTCGGTATGCCGCCGAAGAAGTTGTAGTCCACCGGCATCTGCGCCTGTGCCGGACTGCCCGCTCCCACGCCCACCGTGATGGCCACTGCGGCCAGCACCGCCCCGATTCGCCATCGCCCCATCGCGATTCCTCCCGCCGAGAACACGTTCCAGTTCGAACGTGAGCCGACTGTAACCCCAGTAGCAAGCAACAGTGATGGTTTTCCGACTTCCGGACGTCGGCGGGGCGGTTCAGCTGAGCAGGGCGCGGGTGATGCGGTCGGCGGCGGTGCGGATCAGGTGGTCGGTGACAGTGACCGACACCGCGACGTCGCCGACGGCAACGTCGAGGTCGCGCAGGATGTTGGCGTGCGCGTTCGTGACCATGAGCTCGCCGTCCGAGGTCCGGTGGATGGGGGACGCGGTGAGCTGGTCGTTGAGCTTGGCGACCGTCACTCCGACATCGCGCAGGGCGTCGCCCGCGAACCCGGCGGCCATCGACACCACCGACGTCGTCTGTGCCCCGAGGGCCGTCAAGTCGCGCAGGCTTGCTTCGAGGTTGGCCGTCTTGCGGTGATATTCCGCAGGCAGAGCGGCCGGATCGGGGATGTCGAAACGCGGCATCGGCGGCATCGGCGGCGGGGCGATCGACGAACCGGTCGGCGGGAGCGCGCTGGTCAGTTGCTGAATCGCATGCTGGGCATGATCGATTACAGCGGCCACGACTGGTGGGGCGCCGGGCGGCACTTGCAGCAGTGGCGCCGGGCTGTCTACGTGCATCCCGCTCTTCCTCCAGGTCAGCTCAATTGTTGCACCTTCCCACCAGCGGAACGATTTCGAGGCTTGTCTGGGACGGTGCGTCCTGATACGTTCGTGAAACAAAGAATCTAGTTTGTGTCACTGCTTCATTGGAGGTGGTGTCGTTGACCGGCAGCCACGAGGCTTTCGATTCCGCGGCATTTGACGCGGGAGTCCGCGAGGCGTTGCCTATGCCGGTGGACCAGGAGGTCGCCGCCGATTCACCGCGTCTGGGCGCTGACTCGCTGGTGTGGAAGTTCTACGGCGATATCCGCGGGGTGCTCGGATTCCAGCGGCTTGCCGGCACCGAAAACTGTGTCGAACAGCTCGGCAAGGCGGTCGAGGACCATTCGGTGATCTTCAGCGACACCGTCGGCCGAGCCCGGCGCAGCGGCCCGCCGATCATGCGGACGGTATACAGTGCCGATCCGCACCGCTGGGGACGCATCGTCCGGGATTTTCACCGCCCCATCAAAGGCGAGATCGCCGACGGCTCGCGCTACCATGCGCTGAACCCGGAGTTGTTCTATTGGGCCCATGCCACTTTCGTGGACCAGGTCATCTACGTCACCGACACCTTTATTCGCAGGCTCAGTGAGCAGGAGAAGGAGCAGATCTTCGACGAAAGCAGAATCTGGTACCGGTTGTACGGAGTGAGCGATCGCGGCCAGCCGCAGACCTACGCGCAGTTCCGCGAGTACTGGCACGCGATGCTGGACAGGTTCGTGCCTACCAAGACGATCCGCTACGCCACCGGTTATCTGCGCGGCGGCCTGCCTGCTCCGCGGTGGGCGCCCGCATCGGTGTGGAATGTCATTGCGGCGCCGCTGAACGCCCTGCTGGCCGTGATCGTCGTGGGCACCTTGCCGCCGCAGATGCGCGCCGTGTGCAGCTTGGAATGGGATGCGAACAAGGAGAAGCGGTTTCAGCGTTTCGCCGCGGTGATGCGCGCCCTCAATCCGGTGTTCAACCGGTTGCCCGTGCGGCTGCTCTACCTGCCGTGGGCGGCCGAAGCGTGGCGGCGCGTCGGGGTCGACCCGCGCCGGATCCACAACGGGCCGCCGCTGGTGCGCTCCGTGCTGGCGCGCCCGCCCGCAGGCAGCGCGCTGCGCCCGGTGTTCGGCACCGGACTGCCCGGTGCGGTGGAAGTGCTGCGCACGGTGCGAGATCCGCTGCGCGTACTGAACGAGCGGCGAGCGCGGTTCGGCGACATCTCCTACAGCAATATGTTCGGGATCAAGGTGGTGTTCCCGCTGTCTCCGGGCGGCATCGAGGAGGTGGCGATGAATCGGAACAAGGCCTTCGCCGCCGGACCTTCCTGGGGATATATGATCGGCCCCTTCTTCCGGCGCGGCATCTTGCTGATGGATTTCGACGAGCACCGCTACCATCGCCGAATTCTGCAGCAGGCCTTCACGACTCCGCATCTGAAGGGGTATCTGCGGGAGATGCAGCCGCTGATCCGGGAGCGGGTCGCGCGATTTCCGGTCGGCGACGGCGTGCGGATGCTGCCCGAGCTCAAGAAGCTGACACTGGATGTGGCGCTGGAGGTCTTCCTCGGCCTCGAGCTGCCGCAGGCGCAGGCGGACCGGATCAACAAGGCGTTCATCGCGTGTGTGGACGCGGGCATGTCGCTGATCCGGCGCGACGTGCCGGGCACCAAGTGGTCCAGAGGGCTGGCGGGGCGCAAGGTGCTGGAGGAGTTCATGTACCAGCACCTTCCCGCGAAGCGGGCCGCGGCGGCGCCTGACCTGTTTTCCGCGCTGTGCCGCGTCCGCTCCGACGAGGGGCACGCTTTCACCGACGAGGACGTGGTCAACCACATGATCTTCGTTCTGATGGCGGCGCACGACACCTCGACGATCACCCTGGCCACCATGGCTTACCAGCTGGCGCGGCATCCAGAATGGCAAGACCGTGCCCGTACTGAATCACAGTCGTTCGCAGCGGATCTCGACTACGACGCGCTCGGCGAGCTGACCGTGCTCGACGCGGTCATGAAGGAGTCGCTTCGGCTCAACGCTCCCGTGCCCGGGCTGGCCCGGCAAGCCGTGGAGGACACCGAGGTCGACGGGTACTTCGTGCCGAAAGGCGCGCACGTCTTCGCGGTCCCGATGGTCAACCACCACGACCCGCGGCTGTGGACCGACCCGGAGCGGTTCGATCCGGCCCGCTTCGGACCGGAGCGGGCCGAGGACAAGTCACACCGGTTCGCGTGGATGCCGTTCGGGGGCGGTGTGCACAAGTGCATCGGGCTGTACTTTGCCCAGTTGGAGGTCAAGACGATCATGCACAACCTGCTGCGCCAATTCGAGTGGTCGGTGCCGGAGGGCTACACCTGGACCCTGGACAACAGCACCCTGCCGGTGCCCAAGGACCGGCTGCCGGTGCGGCTGCGGTCGCTGTCGTGACGGCGGCCGAACAGCGCTTGCTCGACGCCGCCCGCGGCGAGTTCGAGCGCTATGGCGTGCGCCGCACCACCATGGACGACATCGCGCGCCGCGCGGGAGTGAGCCGCAGCACCCTCTACCGGCGGTATCCGACCAAGGACGCACTCTTCGAGCAGTTGGCGCTGGTGGATTCGGCGGAACTTTTCGGTCAACTGGACCAGCTGGCCAAGGGGCGGGACCCGCAGTCCGCCGTCATCGACTGCTTCACCGCGGGCGTCCGGCTCGTCCACGAAATGCCTTTGGCGCGAGCCATTCTGGAGAGCGAACCGGAACTGCTCGTCGGCCTCGCCACTCGCACCAAGAGTCTGCCGATCCTGCAGGCGGCCGAGCGGGTGGCGGGCTCGCTGCGCCGCAGCGGGGTGACCATGCCGGACGACGACCTGCGGGCGGTGTCGGAGATCCTCGTCCGCCTGACCATGTCGCTGTTGCTCAACCCCGGAGGCCAACTCGAGCTTTCCGACTCCGCCGCGGTGCGCCGCTACGCCGAGCGTTACCTCGCCCGGATGGTCTGGTGATTCCGGAACTCCTGAATGACCCATGGAGTGCGTTGGATGCACGTCATGGGTCATTCCGGAGGTTTGCAACGCTCAGCGGTTCTTGGGGGGACGGTTGGTCGCGTTGCGGTGTTCGGCGCGGGCGGACTTGATCCGCTCGTTCTCCTGCTGGACGGCGGCGTAGTTGTCGCGTTCGCGGATCAGCCAGTCGGGCGGGTCGGCGACCAGAGCGGCGATCTCGTCTGCGGTCAGGGCGTCGGAAATACCGGCGCGGACCAGTCCGGTGTTGGACACCCCGAGCTTGCGGGCCACGACGTCGCGGGGAAACGGGCCGGTGCGGCGCAGATCGGTGAGCCACGGCGGCGGGTCGGCGCGCATCTGCTCCAGCTCGGCGCGGGAAACGGGGGAGTTGCGGAATTCCTCGGGCGTCGCGGGCAGGTAGATGCCGAGCTTGTTCGCCGCGGTCAGCGGCTTCATCGTCTGCGGTTCCTTGGCCAGGCTCACCGCCATAGCGTAATACGCTTCGAGAACACGGCGAACGCAGCGACGGGAGATTGATCGATGAGCCGATTGGAGTCCGACGGCAGTGTGCTGCGGGTCGGTTTCGTCCCGGGCGTGACGGTGACCAAATGGGAGCGGGTCTGGGCCGAGCGCTTCCCCGACATCCGGCTGGAGTTGATTCCGCTGCCGATGGCGGCGCAGTCGGCGTCGCTGCGAGAGGGCGCGGTGGACATGTGCTTCGTCCGGGCGCCGTTCGACCGGGACGGGATGCACGCGATCGCGCTCTACCGCGAGACGCCCGTGGTAGTGGTGCCCAAAGACCATCCGGTCGCCGCCTTCGCGACGGTGGCGGAGGGTGATTTCGCCGATGAAATACGACAGGACACAATGGATTTGGACGCCGCCGCGGGAGCGATCGAACTTGTCGCCGCCGGCGTCGGCGTCGCGGTCGTCCCGCACTCGATCGCGCGGCTGCACCATCGGCGCGACGTCGTCTACCGCGAGGTCACCGACGTGCCCGACACCGAAATCGCCCTGGTCTGGCCGGTGGACGCAACCTCGGACACCACGGAGGAATTCGTCGGGGTCGTCCGCGGCCGCACCGCCAACAGTTCTCGTTCGCCCGCGAACCGCGCGGCGCCCAAAGCCGGAAAGCCCGCCAAGCCCGCCAAGCCCGCCAAGCCCGACAAGCCAAGGAAGAAAGCGCCTGCCCGCCGCCGCGGCCGCTGAATTCCAGCTCCAGAATGACCCGTGACGTGCGCTCAGCGCACGTCACGGGTCATTCTGGAAGTTGTTCAGTGCGGGCGGCGGCTGCGGATGATGTCGCGGCCGACGACGGCGAGCAGTGCGGCGGCGAAGCCGATCAGATACAGGTCCTCGACGTGGCCGACGTGGTTGCCGCGCAGCATCGCCAACATCAGCAGCGCCACCACGACCGCGGCTATCCGGAACGCCTTCGGCGACTCGCCGCTCCAGCCCCAGGCGTGGGACGGGACCTCCGCGACGGTGTCCGGGTTGCCGCGCGGGACTATGGTCGCGGGCGCGCCGGAGGTCGGGGCGAGGGAAGCGGCGGCATCGGACGGCGTGCTGACGATGCTCTCGTTGTCCACTTCGGTGTGTGCCACTTTCGCTCCTCTGCTCGGCGGGCCTGGGCGCCATTCTGACATACGACCGTGCGTCGTACGGAGCCGGCGCACGCGGGGCCGCGGCGGCCCGGTCGCTACAATAGGGCCCTTGTTCAGGGGCGACAGTCGAGGTGGCCGAGGATGGATCGTGTACCGGCCGACGGCGCCGTGTCCGTCGAGTGGTCAGGCGACCACATCGTGCTGGTGGACCAGCGCGCGCTTCCGCACGAGCTGGCGCTGCTGCCGGTGGAGACGGTCGACGAGCTGATCGAGGCCATCCGGGTGCTGGCCGTGCGCGGCGCCCCGGCAATCGGCATCGCGGGCGCGCTCGGGGTGGCGCTGGCCGCGCTGCGGCACGACTGCACGACGGAGCAGGGGCGTGCGGCGGTCGCCGCCGACGCCGAGCGCATCGCCGACGCCCGGCCCACCGCGGTGAACCTGCGCTGGGCGGTGCGGCGGGCGCTGGCCCGTCTCGCCGAGGGCCCGGCCGCGGTGCTGGACGAGGCCCTGCGCATCCGCGCCGAGGACGCCGCGACCAATCGGCGGCTCGCGGACACCGCGGCCGACCTGACGCTGTCGCTGGCCGGTCGGCAGGGCGGGCTGCGCGTGCTCACGCACTGCAACACCGGTCGCTTCGCGACGGCGGCGGTCGGCACCGCGCTCGGCGCGATCCTGGAGCTGGCGCGCCGAGGGCGGATCGTCGAGGTGCTGGTCGACGAGACCCGTCCGCTGCTGCAAGGCTCGCGGCTGACCGCCTTCGAACTGCGTGAGGCCGGCGTGGCCCACCGGCTGCTGCCGGACTCGGCCGCCGCTTTCGCGATGGCCCGCGGCG
>JABFVX010000373.1 GCA_013362555.1 Mycobacteriaceae bacterium | reverse complement strand
GGCGGCGCGGGGGCGCGGCCGCGGCGACCGGCTCGGCGCACCACACGCCGAATTCCAGGTCCGGCCAGTGCGACTCGTCCCATGTAATCGCCTCGACCTCGGCCGCGAGGAAGACGGCGCGGCACGCCTGGCCGGGTTGCAGCAGCGCGCCCAGAAACCCGGTCGGGTCGGCGGCGGCCACCAGATGCAGCCGGGACTTGTCGACCTGGAGCAGCGCGGAACGGGATCCGTTGTCGATGCCCATGCCGCCCTCCGTCTCCTGCGGGTCGTCCCGCATCCGGTCGGCTCGGTGAGTGGGCTCAGCGCGATCGCCCCACCGCTCGCCTCCGCCCCGTCGCCGTTACCATACCCGCGTGCAGTCTCTCGAACAGGTTGGGCATTGGCCGGTCGACCACAGTGCGGCGGCGGTCATCGCGGACGGCGGCGTGCTCGGCGAGTTCGGTGACGCGGAACGAGTTTTCCCGCTGGCGTCGGTGACCAAGCTTCTGGTTGCCTATGCGGTGCTGGTAGCGGTCGAAGAGGGCGCGGTGGAACTCGACCAGCCCGCGGGCCCGCCCGGCTCGACCGTGCGGCACTTGCTGGCGCACACTTCCGGCTTGGCCTTCGATACCGACCGGGTGCAGGCCGAGCCGGGGCAGCGGCGCATCTACTCCAGCAGCGGATTCGAGGCCCTGGCTGCCTTCGTTGCCGGACAGACCGGTATCGACTTTCCGGTCTACCTCAAGGAAGCCGTGTTCGAGCCGCTCGGCATGGTCTCATCGGCGCTCGTCGGCTCCGCGGGCAGCGGCGCCGAATCCTCGCTGCACGACCTATGTCGATTCGCCGCGGAACTGCTGCAACCGCGCCTGCTCGCGGCCGACACGCGCAATACGGCTACTCGGGTGCAGTTCCCCGGATTGTCCGGCCTCCTACCGGGATACGGCTCGCAGCGCCCGAACGACTGGGGGCTAGGCTTCGAAATCCGCGGCGGGAAGTCCCCGCATTGGACGGGATTGACAAATTCCGTTGCCACCTATGGCCATTTCGGCCAGAGTGGAACGTTCCTCTGGGTTGACCCCGATACCCGAGTAGGCTGCGTGGTACTCACGGACCGTCCCTTCGGGGACTGGGCGAAGCCGCTCTGGACGCAGTTGAGCGACGCGGTGCTTGCAGAGGCACGCACCGTTGCACAACCGACACACTGGTAACAAGGGCACCACAGGAATCACTGGTAAAGTTCTATCGCACGCGATTGTCGCGACGCCGAAGGCGACGACAGCAGGCCGTAGGGGAAGACGTCCTGGTCGATGCTGGAGGTGTTAGTGGTGCGCGCGTTGAGTCAGTTCGCGGACGCGACAGCGGGTGTCGTGTACATCCACTCGTCGCCGGCTGCGCTGTGCCCGCACATCGAGTGGACACTGACGTCCACCCTGGAATCCAGGGCCAATCTGCGCTGGTCGGCACAGCCTGCGACAGACGGCCTGCTGCGCTCGGCAGTCGACTGGGTCGGGCCGGTCGGCACTGCCGCGCGGATCGCTCGCGCCCTGCGCGCCTGGCCGGTGCTGCGCTTCGAGGTCACCGAGGACCCGAGCGAAGGCGTCGACGGCGAGCGCTACAGCTACGTTCCGGGCCTCGGCCTGTGGCACGGCTGCACCAGCGCCAGCGGCGACGTGGTCGTCGGCGAGATGCGCTTGCGCTCGATCCTGGAAGGCCGCCCGGAAAGCGTCACCGCCGAACTCAACTTCGCCCTGGGCACCGCCTGGGACGAGGCCCTGGAGCCCTACCGCAGCGGCAGCGAAGGCGCCGAAATCACCTGGCTCCGCCGCGACGTCGGCTAGCCACACAAACGCACGCCTTCTTGCCAAACGCACCGGGTTCAGTCGCCCATTCCCGGTGCGTTTGGCAAGAAAGCGTGCGTTTGTGCTCAGTCGAGGGTGAGGTTCAGGGGTGGGGGTGGGAGGGGGGTGTCAGCGACTATGGCGCGGTATTGGGTTCGTGCGTCCGCGACGCTGTCGTGGATGGCCGCCATGATGTCGGCGGTGAGG
>JABFVX010000403.1 GCA_013362555.1 Mycobacteriaceae bacterium | reverse complement strand
ATCCGATCATCTCGCTACCGCCCTTCCGCGTCGGCACCGGGAGCCGACGCGCCGAACACCTTGATGAACACGAACGCGATCAGTGCCACGCAGAGGAAGATCAAAACGCTGATCGCCGAACCGATTCCGAGGTTGAAAGCCTTGAAAAGATTGTCGTAGCCCAGGATCGACACCGACCCGGTGGAGTTCGCGCCCCTGGTCATCACATAGATGTTGTCGAAAATCCGGAACGCGTCCAGCGTCCGGAACAGCAGCGCCACGAGGATCGCCGGCTTCATCAGCGGCAGGATGATGCGGAACAGGCGGGTCCAGGCCCCCGCGCCGTCCACCTCGGCGGCCTTGAGCAAATCCGTCGGCACCAGCGCCAATCCGGCCAACAGCAGCAGTGCCATGAAGGGCGTCGTCTTCCACACCTCGGCGAGGATGACGATGCCGAGGGCCTGCCACTGGTGGGTGAGCGGTGCGCTGCCGTCGGGCAGCAGACCCGCGAGGTAGCCGGTGCCCGGCGTCCAGGCGTAGTACCAGCTGTACGCGGCCGCCACCGTCACGATGCCGTACGGGATGAGCACCACCGTGCGCACCAGTCCCTTGCCGACCAGCGTGCGGTGCATGATCAGCGCCAGCGTCAGGCCGAGGACGAACTCGACGGCCACCGAAATCACCGTGATGCCCATGGTGATGCCGAATGCCTTCCACCAGTAGCCGTCCGAGAGCACGGCGCCGTAGTTCTCCAACCCGACGAAGCGGCGCGCGGCCGGGAAGCGCAGGTCGTACCGCTGCATGCTGAGCCACACCGCCTGCACGACGGGATACGCCGCGACACCCACCATCACCAGCACTGCCGGGGTGATCAGGAGCAGCCCCAGCCTCCGCTCGGCACGCACCCCGGCCGACAGCCGCGGCTTGCCGTTGTCGCGCCGGTGCTCCGGCGCAGACCTGGGCTGCCTGCCCGGCCGCGGCCGGAAACTGCGCTCCCGCACCGCATAGACCCGCCGCTCGGCCCTGGTGCCCGCCGAGCGCGCGTCGTCGCGGGCGGCGCGACGGGATGGACTCGCCCCGGAGGGCCGCGATGCCGCGTCGTTCTGCCCGCCGTCGGTCATGGCACCAGCCCCTCGGAATTCACGGCCTTGCGGACCTGCTCGGCCAGCACCGGCACGGCGGCGTCCGGGTCGAGCTTGGTCACCGGGGCCAGCTTGGCGGTGAGCAGCGTCGAAATAGTCTGGTACGCAGGCGAAGCCGGGCGCACTGCCGGACTCTCCAATCCCTGGCGGACCTGCCGCCACACCGGGTAGGCCGCCTGGAACTCCGGATCGTCGTAGAGCGTGGCCAGCGTCGGCGGCACGCCGGAGCCCACTGCGTTGGCGCGTTGGCTCGCTCGGTCGCGCAGGCACGCCATCGCCTCGAACGCAAGCTCCGGATGCCTGCTGGTCTTGGCGACCGCGACGTTGAATCCGCCGATGGTGACCTTGGCGGGTTGGCCGGGCTCCATCGAGGGGTAGGGCGCGGCGAGGAAGTTCTGCTCGCCGTTCACGGTGAGCACCGTGTTGCCGGTCCGGCGGCCGGTGGGGTTGCCCGCCGCGTCGATGTCGGGCAGTGCACCGCTTTTCGCGATGTCGTGGATGCCCGCGTAGACGAACGGCCAGTTGACCTCGAAGGCCGCGTGCCCGTTCTCCATTGCGAAGCGGGCGGCGGCCTCGTCGCCCTGGTCGATCGACGGGTCGTGGCCGGGGGCGCGCGCCACCCGGGACATGACCTCCAGCGCCCGGTAGGCGGCGTTGCCCCGATCCAGCGTGACCGTGACCCCGTCCGGCCCGACCACGCTGCCGCCCGCACTGGCCAGCAAGGTGTTGAACCAGACCATCAGGCCCTCGTATTGCTTGGCCTGCACCGCGATCCGACTCGGGCGGTGCTGCGCGGCGAGGCCGCCTGCGATGCGCAACAGCTCGTCCCAGGTCTGCGGCGGCGCTCCGGCGGGCCTCAAGTCCTGGCGGTACCAGAGCAGCTGGGTGTTGGTGTTCAGCGGCGCC
>JABFVX010000094.1 GCA_013362555.1 Mycobacteriaceae bacterium | reverse complement strand
GGCCACCGCGCCACCGAGGCGATCGGCCGGCCCATCGGCCACGTGGTGGGCGCACCACTGGACCCGGCGGCCGTGCTGGAGGCGGGTGGAGTCGCCCAGGCGCAGCACCGCGGCTCCGACGGCGAAGCGCTGGCGGTGCGGGTCTCGGTCGCCCCGATGTCAGGCGGGTACGTGCTGATCTGCGCCGACGAGACCGCGCGCAGACGGGCGGAGAACCACTTCACGGCGGTGGTCGCCGCCATCCAGGAAGGCGTGCTCGTCGTCGGCGCCACGGGCCTCGTCGAGTCCGTGAACCCCGCGGCCGAACGCATACTCGGCGTGCGCGCGCTCGACGTGGTCGGCAAGGCGGCGTCGCTGACCGAACTGCACGACGAAACCGGCCAGCCCATCCCGCTGGCCCAGTTCCCGTCGGCGGTCACCCGCACAACAGGCCGCTCGCAACACGGCCGGATCGTCGGTGCACGCCGCCCCGACGGCAGCCGCGTGTGGCTGTCCCTCTCGGCCCGCGCCCTCACCGCGGACGGCAAGCTGCCGGCGGCAACGGTCGTGTCGTTCACCGACATCACCGAACGCCGCATGATCGACAGCCGCCTGGAGCACGACGCCACGCACGACGCGTTGACCGGCCTCTGCAACCGCACGGTGACCATCAACCGCCTCAGCCCCGCCGCCCGAGCACACCGGTCGGGCGTCACCGCGGTCCTGTTCATCGACCTCGACAAGTTCAAGGTCATCAACGACTCCCTCGGCCACAGCGCCGGCGACGAGGTCCTGCGAGTCGTGGGCACAAGGCTCAGCCGCAGCACCCGCCGCGGCGACGTGGTGGGCAGACTCGGCGGCGACGAGTTCACCGTGATCGCGTACGGCGTGGCCGACCCCGACGAGGCAACCGCGTTGGCCGACCACATCCGCGCCGAGCTCAACCGCCCGATCACAGTCGACGGCCGCCAGCTGCACGTGGACGCCAGCGTGGGCATCGTCCTGGCCGAACCGGGCGACCCCCGCGACGGCGCCGACCTCCTGCGCGACGCAGACCTGGCGATGTACCAGGCGAAGACGAGAGGCCGCGGCCGCGTGGCGTTCTTCGACGTGGAGCTCCGCGAACGCATCCAACGCAGACTCCAGCTGGAACAAGACCTCCGCATGGCCCCGCTCAACAACGAACTGTGGCTCGCCTACCAGCCGATCATCGACCTGCGCACGAACCAGCGCGCGTCCGTCGAGGCCCTGCTGCGCTGGAACCACCCCCGCTACGGCCTGATCCTCCCCGGCGAGTTCATCACGCTGGCAGAGGAGAGCGACCTGATCAACATCGTGGGCGCCCACATGCTCCACACCGCCACCCGCGAAATCGCGGAGCAGACCCCAGACCTCCAGCTGACCGTGAACCTGTCAGCCCGCCAACTCGACGACCCGTGGCTGGTGTCCGCAGTCCGCAACGCCACGCACAAGGCGGGCCTGTCCCCCAGCGCACTGTGCCTGGAAATCACCGAAAGCGCCCTGATGCGCGACCCAACCCTCGCCGCACGCACCTTGGCGTCTCTGCGCGACCTGGGTGCACGGCTGGCGATCGACGACTTCGGCACCGGACACTCGTCCCTGGCCCAGCTGCTGACTCTGCCGCTGGACACCTTGAAGATCGATCGCTCCTTCACGGCGGGGCTCGGCGAGTCCGATGAGGCCGAGGCGATCGTCACCAGCATCGTTGCCATGGCTCACGCGGTGGACCTGACCGTGGTCGCCGAGGGGGTGGAGACGGTGGAGCAGCTGGAGATTCTGCGGTCGTTGGGGTGCGATCAGGCGCAGGGGTTCTTGTTGGGGCGGCCGGTGCCGGTGGGTTCGCTCTGACTGGTCGTGCCGCCTTGTGTTGGTGGTCGCTTCGGGTCGTATGACGAGCTGGGTCATTTCATCGCCGCTTCGCGACGATTGCTATTGGGGCTTGGCTTCGGGGCCCTTGCGAGGCGCTGTGTCGGGCGGAAAAGGTCGGACGCTCCGCGCCCGCCCGATCCGGGGACGGTAGCACCTCGCTCCCA
>JABFVX010000531.1 GCA_013362555.1 Mycobacteriaceae bacterium | reverse complement strand
GCGGGCGCCGCCTTCGTTCGCCTGCTGCCCGCGTTGGCCGCCGCGGGCGGGGCCCGCGGCGCGCTCCGGCTTGCCGCCGGGACCGACCTCGTCGTCGAGGCGGAGGGAGAGGCCGATGCGGTTGCGGGGCACGTCGACCTCGAGCACCTTGACCTTCACCACGTCACCGGACTTGACGACGTCTCGGGGGTCGGAGACGAACGTGTGCGACATCGCCGACACGTGCACGAGACCGTCTTGGTGCACTCCTACGTCCACGAACGCGCCGAAGGCGGCGACATTGGTGACCACGCCTTCGAGCACCATGCCCGGCCGCAGATCGGCGACCTTCTCCACGCCCGCGGCGAAGGTCGCCGTCTTGAACTCCGGGCGCGGGTCACGACCCGGCTTCTCCAGCTCGGCGATGATGTCGGTGACGGTCGGGACGCCGAACTGCTCGTCGGTGAAGTCCGCCGGCGCCAGTGTGCGCAGCACCGCCGTGTTCCCGATGACCTCGGCGACATCCGAGCCGGTGCGGTCCAGAATGCGGCGGACCACCGGATACGCCTCGGGATGCACCGCGGACGTGTCCAGCGGGTCACTGCCGCCCCGGATCCGCAGGAACCCGGCGCACTGCTCGAAGGCCTTCGGCCCCAGCCGCGGCACCGCGAGCAGGGCGGTCCGGCTGTCGAAGGGCCCGTGCTGGTCGCGGTGCGCGACAATGCTTTCCGCCACCGAACCCGCAATGCCGGACACCCGCGACAGCAGCGGCACCGAGGCGGTGTTGACGTCGACGCCGACGGCGTTCACCGCGTCCTCGACCACCGCGCCCAGCGAGCGGGCCAGCAGCGTCTCCGACACGTCGTGCTGGTACTGGCCGACTCCGATGGACTTCGGGTCGATCTTCACCAACTCGGCCAGCGGATCCTGGAGCCTGCGCGCGATCGAGACCGCACCGCGCAGCGACACGTCCATGTCGGGCAGTTCCTGCGAGGCGTACGCCGACGCCGAGTACACCGACGCCCCCGCCTCCGACACCACCACCTTGGTGGGCTTGTTCTCCGGAATGCGCGAGATGAGCTCGGCCGCAAGGGCGTCGGTCTCCCGTGACGCGGTGCCGTTGCCGATGGCGATCAGCTCGACGCCGAAGCGCGCCACCAGCGCGCCGAGCACCGCGAGCGACTTCTCGGTCTGCCCCTGCGGCTTGTTCGGGTAGATGACCTCGGTGGCCACCACCTTGCCGGTGGCGTCGACGACCGCGACTTTGACGCCCGTGCGGAAGCCCGGGTCCAGGCCCATGGTGGTCCGGGTGCCCGCGGGCGCGGCAAGCAGCAGGTCGCGCAGGTTCATGGCGAACACGTCCACCGCGTCGCGCTCGGCGGCTTGCCGCAGACGCATCCGGGTGTCGATGCCCAGGGTGACCTGCAGCTTGGTGCGCCACGCCCACCGCACGGTGTCCAGCAGCCAGGAATCGGCGGCCCTGCCCAGGTCGGCAATGTCGAACCGGCGCGCGATCATGCCCTCGTAGACCGACCTGTCGTCGGCCGGGTCCTCGGGCTCCGGGTCGAGGTGGAGACTGAGTACCTCCTCCTTCTCCCCGCGCAGCAGCGCGAGGATGCGGTGCGAGGGCAGTGTGGCGAAGGGCTCGGTGAATTCGAAGTAGTCGGCGAACTTCGCGCCGTCGGTCTCCTTGCCCGCGCGCACGGCGGACACCATCCGCCCGCGGTTCCACATGCTTTCGCGCAGCTCGCCGACGAGGTCCGCGTCCTCGGCGAACCGCTCGACCAGGATGGCGCGCGCGCCGTCGAGCTGATCGGCGGTGTACTGGGCGGGGTCGGTGTCCGGGGCGGTCAGCAGCGCGTCGGCCACCGGCTCGTGCCCGGCTTCGCGCGCGATCTGCGCCTTGGTGCGCCGCTTCGGCTTATAGGGCAGGTAGATGTCCTCGAGGCGGGCTTTGGTGTCGGCCGTCAACAGTGCGGCGCGCAGCTCGTCGGTCAGCTTGCCCTGGGAGTCAATGGATTCGACGATGACGCCGCGGCGCTCGTCCAGTTCGCGTAGG
>JABFVX010000159.1 GCA_013362555.1 Mycobacteriaceae bacterium | reverse complement strand
AGGCGGTGGGGCCGCCGAGCCGGACACCGAGGGCTCCGGCCATCGCCGCTTCGGCCACGCCCGCGTTCGGGCTGGGGTGCGCGGCCGCGTCGACGCGCCACGCGGTGAGGGCCGACCGCCGGCTGCCGCGGACCACCGGGGCGAGCAGCACCGTGAGCAGGCCGGTGAGCCGGGCCGGGACCAGGTTCGCGAGATCGTCGAGACGCGCTGCGGCCCAGCCGAAGCGCCGATAGCGGTCGGTGCGGTAGCCGATCATCGCGTCGAGGGTGTTGTTCGCGCGGTACGCGAGCACGCCGGGAGCTCCCGCGACCGCGCCCCAGAAGAACGGCGCCACGGCGGCGTCCGACGTATTCTCCGCGACCGACTCCAGGGCCGCCCGGGCCAGGCCGTCGGCGTCGAGCTGCGCCGGGTCGCGCCCGCACAGCGACGGCAGCAGTGCCCGGGCAGCGTCCAGGTCGCCCGCGTCGAGGTGGTCCGCCATCCGGGCCCCGGTGCGGACCAGCGTCTGCCCGCCCAGCGCGGTCCAGGTGGCCGCGGCCACCCCGAGAACGCCTGCCCGCCGCGCCAGCGCTCCGACGCCGGCCGCTGCGCCGACCAGAACCGCGGTGTGCGCGATCCCTGCCGGACGACCGTCGCGATAGGTAGCCCGTTCGAGAGCCCCTGCCGCCGAACCGAATCCAGCCACCGGGTGCCCGCGGCGCGGATCTCCCGCCACGAGGTCGGCGACGAAGCCCAGCGCGAGGCCGAGCGCCACGGGGGCGGTGCGAGACATGGCCGGAGCGTAGCTGGCGCCGAACTTCAGCCAATATTGACAGCACACTGTCAATATGACAGAATGTTGCCATGACTGAGATCGTGCACCTGGGCATCTACGACCTGCTCGCGGACTGGGAGACCGGCCACGCGACATCACAGCTCAACAATGACGAGTTCCAGCGCGAACCAGGCCGCTACCGGGTGAAGACGGTGGGGCTCACCCGGGACCCGATCACCACGATGGGGGCGCTGCGCATCGTGCCGGACCTGGCCCTCGACGAGCTGGACCCGGCAGAGAGCGCGATGCTGATCCTGCCGGGGTCGGACAACTGGGTGGCGGGCACGCTCACGCCCTTCGGCGACAAGGCGCGCGACTTCGTGGCCGCGGGCGTGCCGGTAGCCGCCATCTGCGGCGCGACCTTCGGCCTGGCGGCGGCGGGCCTGCTCGACGACCGCGAACACACCAGCAACCACCCCGATTTCCTCGCGCACAGCGGCTACGCGGGCGCCGCCCACTACCGCGAGGCAGACGCGGTCGGCGGGGACGTGATCACGGCGTCCGGCACCGAGCCGGTCGCCTTCGCCCGGGAGATCTTCCGGCGCTTGGACTTCTACTCGCCGGAGCTGCTGGACGCGTGGTTCCGGCTCTATTCGCAATCGGACCCGGCCGCGTTCTATCAGCTGGCAGCATCGGTGCAATGAGCGACGGCGAGTCCGGGAACCAGGCGATGCTGTCCGACGCGGCGCTCGGCAGCTTTCGGCTCAACGGCCAGTTCCTGGCCGTTGCCGAGCGGCTGGCGGGGCCTGCCGATCTGACGGCGGCGTGGTGGCAGGTGCTCGGCGCCGTCATTCACGATCCGCTGCCCGTGTCCGGCATCGCTCGCGCGATGGGCATCACCCGCCAGAGCGTGCAGCGCATCGCGGATCTGATGGTGGACAAGGGATTTGCCGAGTATCGGCCCAATCCGGCGCACCGCCGGGCCAAGCTGCTCGCCCTCACGCCGAACGGCAGCGCCGCACTGGAGCGCATCACTCCGCAGCACGCCGCGTTCGCCGAGCGACTGGCCGACCACCTCGGCGCCGACAATCTCCGCCGCGCGGTCGAGGCCCTGCAGAACCTCTCGACCGCCCTGGACGAACTGGACCCTTGACGACTTACACCCCCACAGAACAATCCAGAATGACCCGTGGAGTGCGCCTAGCGCACTCCACGGGTCATTCTGGAGGTTTGCGCGTGTATCTTACCCTGAAGTAAGATCCGTTCTATAACCTCAGTAAGGACC
>JABFVX010000215.1 GCA_013362555.1 Mycobacteriaceae bacterium | reverse complement strand
GGCCGCGACCGCGGCGGGCCTGGGCTGGCGGCGACGGCAGGGGGCGGTGCGGGCCGTGGGACCGACGGCGGTCCGGTCCCGGCGGGCGGGCATGCTGGCCGCGGTCGGGATCGGGATCGGCGGTGCGCCTGTCGTGCTGCACTTCGCCGCCGACTGGTGCGGGCCCTGCGCGGCAGTACGCCGGGTGGTTGCCCAGGTGGTCGCGAACCTGCCGGATCCGGGGGCCCGCGACCTGGAATTGGACTTCGACGAACACCGCGAGCTGGCAGCGGAATTGGGCGTGCGATCGCTCCCGACCACGTTTATCTTCGACTCCGACGGCATCGAACGCTTTCGAATCTCCGGGGTCCCGAATGCAGCAGACCTGCACCGCGCACTCGCCGGGCCGGCAACTGGGAAGTAACCTTGCCCACGCCCCGGTTCTCTATTCGCCCGCTTCCAGGTACGATGGTCGGCATGCAATCCTGCCGTGAGCTTCTGCTCACCCGACGCCGCACGGTCGACCTGTGCCGCGTCGGCGGCTGTTGTTGCCTCTGCCGCTGACGCTCGACCTCACCCGGTCGAGCGATTCGAGGAGTTTCCTCCCTACGTCATGGCTGCGCCGCGCGCGCCCCTTGCCGTTTTCCCTCGACGCAGAAAGCCCGCAGAGATGCCCGAACAATTCACTGCCGCC
Organism: Mycobacteriaceae bacterium; assembly: GCA_013362555.1. Classification (GTDB taxonomy): domain Bacteria; phylum Actinomycetota; class Actinomycetes; order Mycobacteriales; family Mycobacteriaceae; genus JABFVX01. The sequence continues at coordinate 7,796 of JABFVX010000215.1, read as the reverse complement.
AAGCAACCCTCCGACTCCGCCCAAGTCGACGTGCGCGGCCCACGGTTCGCCGCCTGGGTCACCACCGCGGTGCTCGTCGCCGTCCTGGTCCTCGCCGCCGTCTCGACGCCCGCCGCCGCAACACTGTTGGGTGTGCAGGCTCTGGTGTTCGCCGCAAGCGCCTACGCCGGGCCGCGCCGCAGCCCCTACGGGCGGATCTTCGCACTGCTGGTAGCGCCGCGCATCGGCCCGGCGACCGAGCGCGAGCCGGTGGCGCCGCTGCGGTTCGCCCAGCTGGTCGGGTTCCTGTTCGCCGCTGCCGGATTCGTCGGATTCCTCCTCGGCGCACCGGTCGCGGGCGCGGTGTTCGCCGGGTTCGCGCTGTTCGCTGCCTTCCTCAACGCCGCCTTCGGCATTTGCCTCGGCTGCCTGGCCTACCCCCTCGTCAGCCGACTGGTGAGGAGGCAGCACCCGAGCACTGCATAACACCAGAACTCCGACGCTGTGTAGTACCAATTATGTTGCACTGATTGAATTAACCGAAAGGAAAATCCATGGCTCGCTCCGACGTCCTGGTCTCCGTTGACTGGGCCGAAGAGAACCTGAACACCCCCGGCGTGGTGTTCGTCGAGGTCGACGAGGACACCTCGGCCTACGAAGGCGGCCACATCGCGGGCGCGGTCCGCATCGACTGGAAGGCGGACCTGCAGGACCAGGTTCGGCGCGACTTCGTCAACCAGGAGCAGTTCTCGGCGCTGCTGTCCGAGCGCGGCATCGCCAACGACGACACCGTGATTCTCTACGGCGGCAACAACAACTGGTTCGCGGCGTACGCGTACTGGTACTTCAAGCTCTACGGCCACAACAACGTCAAGCTGCTCGACGGCGGCCGCAAGAAGTGGGAGCTGGACGGCCGCCCGCTGTCCAAGGACGCCGTGAGCCGCCCGGCCACGCAGTACAAGGCAGGCGCGCAGGACACCAGCATCCGCGCCTTCCGCGAGGAAGTCATCGCCGCCATCGGCTCGAAGAACCTGGTCGACGTGCGCTCCCCCGACGAGTTCTCGGGCAAGATCCTGGCGCCCGCGCACCTGCCGCAGGAGCAGAGCCAGCGTCCCGGCCACATCCCCAGCGCGATCAACGTGCCGTGGAGCAAGGCCGCCAACGAGGACGGCACCTTCCGTTCCGACGAGGAGCTGACCAAGCTCTACGCGGAGGCCGGCTTGGACGGCGCCAAGGAGACCATCGCCTACTGCCGCATCGGCGAGCGCTCCTCGCACACCTGGTTCGTGCTGCAGGAGATCCTGGGCCACCAGAACGTCAAGAACTACGACGGCAGCTGGACCGAATACGGTTCGCTTGTCGGCGCCCCCATCGAGCTCGGCGCCTGAAGCGCCCCGTCACCACAGAGAGGGTTCCCGCCATGTGCGCAGCTCCCACCCAGGGTCAGGTCATCCCGGCAGGCGTCGACGTCGAGAAGGAGACCGTCATCACCGGCAAGGTTCTCGCCAATGACGGCCAGCCCGTCGGCGGCGCGTTCGTCCGGCTGCTCGACGGCACCGGCGAATTCACCGCGGAGGTCGTCGCCTCCGGCACGGGCGATTTCCGGTTCTTCGCCGCTCCCGGCACCTGGACCGTCCGCGCGCTGTCCTCGTCGGGCAACGGCTCCGTCGTGATCAACCCCGAGGGCAACGGCATCCACCACGTGGACGTCACCGTCGCCGCGTAGAGTTCAATACCGGAACGGCCCGTGACGTGCGTTCAACGCACGTCACGGGCCGTTCCGGATCGAGCGCTAGGCCGTGTTTCATAAGTCCTATCCGGTCGCATCGCGGCCGGATCGCCGCCTCGCTGCGTTGTCGGACTCGCGGTTACAACACCGGTAGCCGACTCGTCCTCCGCCTTGCGAGGCGACGATCCGATCCACGATGCCATCCGTCCGGACTTATGAAACACGGTCTAGGACTTGAGGCGCTGGAGCAGGACCTGTTCGATCAGGGTCACGAGCACCGTCTTGACCGAATCACGTTCGCGGGCATCGCATTCCACCAGCGGTACCGAGGCGTCGATGCCGAGGGCCTCGCGCACCTCGTCCAGGTCGAAACGGTCGCCCTCGTCGAAGCGGTTGATCGCCACCAGGAACGGCGTGCCGTGGTCTTCGAAGTACTCCAGCACCGGGAAGCAGTCCTCGATGCGACTGGTGTCGACCACGATCACCGCGCCGAGCGCGCCCTCGATCAGGTCGTCCCACAGGAATACGAACCGATCCTGACCCGGCGTTCCGAACAGGTACAGGATCAGGTTCTTGTCCAACGTGATCCGGCCGAAGTCCAGCGCGACGGTGGTGGTGGTCTTGTCCGAGCGCATGCCGGGGTCGTCCACGCCGACCGACACCTCGGTCATGGCGGCCTCGGTCACCAGCGGCTCGATCTCCGAAATCGCGCCGATGAGCGTCGTTTTGCCGACGCCGAAGCCGCCACTGATGACGATCTTGACCGACGCGGCAATCGGTTTCGCAGCCTGCACGGGAACCTTCGTGGTTTCAGAGTTGCCGGACAAGGTCTCTGATCCTTTCCAGGACGTCGATCTGCACCTCGCCCGCAGGCTCGCGCACCGCGGCGTGACCCGCGCTCACCAAGTCGCCGACTATCACCTTAGCCACCCCGATCGGAACCAGCAGCGCCGCGGCGATTTCGGCCACCGATTGGGCCCGCTGGCAGAGCTGGGCCGCCTGGCGGTGCTCGTAGTGCAGCGGCGCGGACAGCGCCGCGGGCGTGGCCTGCACCATGGTCTCGTAGCGCAGCCCGTCCACCAGCGGAATGGTCCGGCCCGCACTCACCATGAACGGGCGCACCAGCACCGAGTCGATGTCGTCGACCGACGTCTTGCGGCTGCGGCCGGTGCTGCCGCGGTCTCTGTCCTTGCGCATGTTCACGTATCCAGCGCCTCTCTCAGTTCCGAGATGAGCGCGGGCGTGAGCAACGCCCCGGCCCGGTCTGATAGCAGGGCCATTTCGTAGCCGACCAGGCCGACATCGCAACTGCGGTCCGCGATCACGCCGACACAGCCGCCTTCGCCTACCGCCGAGACCAACAGGAAACCGCCCTTCATCTCGATCATGATCAACTCGAGACCATCGAAATCGTAGTTGCGAGAAGCGCTTCGAGCCAAGCTCGCCAACCCGGAGACGATCGCCGCCAGCCGGTCGGCGGCCTCGCGGCCCAGGCCGTCCGACATGGCGACGAGCAATCCGTCCGCGGACACCGCGACCGCGTCGCGGACGCCGTCGGTGTCCCGCACGAACTTGGCCAGCAGCCAGTTGAAGGCGCGCGGATCGGTCTGCTGCGAGTCCAGTTCGGCGGTCATGTGGCCTCCTCGGTGGGTTTGGTGGTGCTGTCCGGAACGTCCGGCGCCGGCCGTCCCGTCTCGCCGCGTTGGTGTCCCGCACGGAAATTGGACAGTAACGCGCGCACGGCGTCCGGCGACCGCTCGGTCACCGGCACGGCGTGCCGATAGCCGTCCGGACCGCCGGGCGTGGCCGCCACCTCGACCGGATGCGTTCGGGCGGTGCGCTTCTCACGCTTCACCAGACCGTTGCGGGTGCGGGCAGGCAGCGCGGCGTCGGGCGCCTCGTGCGTCTCGACGCCGTTCGACGGCTCAACCCCGTTCGACGGCTCGGCCCCGGGTTGTCCGCCGCCGGCGCCGTTGGCCCGGCCGCCGTTGTGGTTGCGGCCGCGGCGCGGGAGGGCCGAGATCGACATCGGTTCGGTCGGCGTCGGCCGTACCGGGAGCGCGGCCGCAGAACTCGAATCCGGTTCGTCGGCGGCCTCGTTCGGCACGGTGAGCAGCGAATCCGGGATCGAAATGCGCGCGGAGATCCCGCTCACCGGCGAGCCGGTGAGCTCCACGCCCGCACCCAGCTGCTTGGCCAGCCTGCCGACGACGTAGTGGCCGAGGAACCTGGTGGGCGCCACCATGAACAGCTCCTCGCCGCGCAGCCGGACATTGGAGCGCTCCAGCTCGTCGGCCGACATGCCGACCCCGTGGTCCACTACCGCCAGCACGTAACCGCCTCCGGCGGAGCGCTTTCCGTAGATCTCGACTTCGACGTCCGGCGGCGAGAACGCGAGCCCGTTCTCGATCAGCTCGGCCAGCATGTGGGCGAGCTCGCTGACCGCGTTGCCGACCAGCCAGGCCTCGTCCACCCGCCGCTGCACCACCCTGCGGTAGCCCTCGACCTCCGACAGGCCCGCGCGGATGACGTCGGACAGCGGGATGGGGTGGTTCCAGCGCCGCGGACTGCCCTCCCCGACCAGCACCAGCAGACTTTCGGCATTGCGACGCATGCGGGTGGCGAGGTGGTCGAGCTCGAACAGGTTCGACAGCGCCGCCGGGTCCAGCTCCTCCTTCTCGAAGTCGCTGATCAGGCCCAGCTGTCGACGCAGCAGGTTCTGGTGACGCCGACCGAGGTTGGCCAGCGATTCGGTGGTGTTGCGGCGCATCTGGGCCTGCTGTGTGGCCAACTCGAAGGCGGTGCTCTGCACCCGGTCCAATGCCTTTGCCACTGAAGAGATCTCGCTGCCCGCGTGGTTGGGCAGGCGCACCGACTCGGGCGGACGCGCAGGCGATTCGCCCGCGGCGAGCCACGACTGCACCGAGGCGGGCAGCCGATGGTCGGCCACCTCGTCCACCTGCTTCGCCAAAGCCGACAGCGGCCGGATGATCGAGCGCATGCAGCCGATCACCAACGCCACTTCGAGCAGCGCGGCCAACAGCGCGACGAGCGCATACGCGGCGAGCTCGACGGTGGCGTCGCGCTTGAGGCTCTCCCCGCGGTCCCGGATGGCGTCGGCGATTGCAGTGTGAATGTCACGGTGGGCGTCGACGACCGTGGTCATCTGCCGCCACCAGTCCTGCGCGTCGACCGGCCGGATCAGCGGGCCTGCCGACGAGGCCAGCGCGGTGCGCTCGGCCGCCTCCGCAGCCAAGGCGTCCGGCGTGCGGGCGATGGCTTCGTACTTCGACTTGTACGGATCGGAGGCCTGGTTGAGGAAGGCGATGAGGCTGGCCTGTTTGCCCGCCAGAATCTCGTTCAGCCCGGCCGTTTCACCGGGGCCGACTCGGCCCGCCGCGAAAACGCCTGCCAGGAAGCCGCGTTCGGATGCCTGCTGTTCCTTCACGAAGCCGAGCACGTACTGCGCCTGCAGGTCCGAGCGCAGGTCGGGGTCGGACATGGCATCGACGAAGTTGATCTGGCTCAGCGCGTGAATGGCCTGCACGAAGTAGCCGAACACCATGACCCGCTCGGCTTTTCGGGTGTCCACCCCGGTGCGGATGGCGTGCAGTTCGGACAGCGTGTTGAGCGCCCAGCGCACCTTCGCCGCGGGCGGCACGTCGTGGGTCGCGAGCTCGTCGTCCAGTGTCCGCAACGCCCGGTCCGCGTCGCCGCGGGCCTGCGTCAGCGCGGGCTGAAATCTCGAGTCGCCGCCGAGAAGTCCAGTGCTGAGGTCGCGCTCGGTCTGCAGCCCGTGCACCACGTCCTGCACCCGCTCAGCAAGCCGCATCGACTGCACGGTCGTGGTGGCCTCCGAGTAACCATCCAGCACATCCACGACGATCCGCCCGAGCAGGGCCAGCACCAAAGCCAGTGAGACCAAAAGCAATCGGGCCAAGCGGCCGCGGATGGTGCGCGGTCTGACGACGCGGCCGAGGACGCCGGTTATTCCGACGGCCCCACCTTTGTCGCCGCCGGCCCGACGTATTCTCACCACTCAACCCTCCGGCGCGCATTTGTCCGAGGTCACGAAAATGGCGCGCGGGGCTAAAATAGATCGCGTTCGGTTGTTAGAGCAAGCAAAGGTCGCAGGCCGATCGGTTTCTGGCAGGCGCCAGTCCATGCGGTCAAACTCACAGCAAACAACCGGTGCCGGCCCGACCCCGGTGTGGTCGAGAGCCGCCGCGGTGGAATAGACTCGGCGGCGTGGTCGTCTTTTTCGAAACACTTCTGGTCGCCTGCTCGGCGCTGATCGCCTGGTTCGGCCTCTACGTCCTGTACCGCCTGGTCACCGACAAGTCGTGAGCCAGGATCCGGCGACGAGTCCCGGCTCCCCGGCAGGCGGTTCGCCTGCCGGCAACGGCATGTCCGGCACCAGTGGCGACCGCGCGATCGCCGCGGCGGAGGAGCGGGCCAAGGCAACGGGGATCCGCAACATCGCGGCACTGCCGGATCTGCCGATTCCGGACGACACGGCCAACCTGCGCCTCGGCCCCGACCTGAATCCCGCGATGCTGGCGGTGTTGCCGCTGGTCGGGGTCTGGCGCGGCGAGGGCGAGGGAAACGACCCCGACACCGGCGAGGACTACCACTTCGGCCAGCAGATCGTGGTGAGCCACGACGGCGGGGAATACCTGAATTGGGACTCGCGCTCGTGGCGTCTCGACGCCGAGGGCCAGTATGTGCGGCCGGACCTGCGCGAAAGCGGCTTCTGGCGGGTCTCGGTCGACTCGAATTCCGGCGACGAGGTGCTGGAACTGCTCCTGACCCACAGTTCGGGTGTGGTCGAGCTGTTCTACGGCGCGGCCCTCACCCAGTCCTCCTGGGAGCTGACCACCGACGTGGTGATCCGCAGCCAGTCCGGCGCGGTGGTCGGCGGCGCGAAACGCCTCTACGGCATCATCGAAGGCGGCGACCTGGGCTACGTCGAGGAGCGCATCATCGCTGACGGCCCGCTGAAGCCGCATCTGTCCGCCCGGCTCAAGCGCTACATCGGCTGATTCCTACACCCGTAGCGCGCGTCTACACCCCCCGCGGCGGGTGTAGACGCGCGCTACGGGTGTAGGAACGCACGGCTCCCCGCGCCGGCGTGGCCGACGCGGGGAGCCGTTCGGATGCCGCAAGGTGGCGGAACCCGTCAGAGCGAACCGTTAGGTTCGCACCACCTCACGAGTCCGATTGATCACCAATTCGACCACCTCCTTTCCGTTGCTCAGCCGAGCGTAGTCAGGACACCGGGACCGCGGCAACGGATTTTTCGCCGAGCAGAAGTACCTGGTCAGCGCGGTGGTCGAGCGGCAGTTGGTGGGTGACCACCACCACCGTGCGCTCCGGGGCGACGAGGCCGGAGTCCGCGTCCAGCAGCGCCCGCAGCAGATCGGCGCCCTGGGCGTCGTCGAGGTGCTCGGTGGGCTCGTCCAGGAGCAGCACCTCGAACGGCGAGAGCAGCGCGCGGGCCAGCAGGATCCGCCGGCGCTGGCCCCCGGACACCGCGGCCGCGCCGCCCGCCAGCCGCGTGTGCACACCCTGGGGCAGCCCGCTCAGCCACTCATCCAATCCGACTGCGACAAGGGCTGTTTCGGCTTCCGTCACCGTGACGTCGCCCCGGGCGACCCGCAGATTCTCCAGCACGGTAGTGCCGAAGAGATGCGCGTCCTCAGCGAAGAAGCCGACCCCCGGCGTCGGCTGGTCCGCCAACAGCCCCGCCCAGTGCATGAGCAGAGTCGTCTTCCCCGATCCCGACGGGCCGACCACCGCGACTCGCCTGCCCTCCGGCCGCTCCGTGACGCTCGATTGCGGCCCGCGCACCGGCCTTCCGGGGTGCACGGGCCGCAACAGGCTGCCGCGGGCGCGGTTCAACGCCACGGCGGCGGCGGGCAGTGCCGCCACCGCTTCGAAAGCGGCCAAGGGCAGCAGGACCAGGACGGCGAACGTGGGTGCGCTCGGGGTGGCCGCGATGCCCACCAGCAGGCTGCCGAGCACAGCGGCGCCGATCGACAGCGGCAGCGCGGCAGCCGCCCAAGCGCCGGGCGCCGCGGCGCGGTCC
>JABFVX010000063.1 GCA_013362555.1 Mycobacteriaceae bacterium | reverse complement strand
GCGTTCACACCCGCAGCTGCGGGTGTGAACGCGCGCTACGGGTGTAAGGGGGCTACGCGGGCTGGGTTTTCGGGCCGCCTCCGGGCAGGGCGGCGGCGTGGGGGATGCGGGCGGCGGGCGGGATGAGGATGCCGTCGGCCGCGAGGCGCGCGCGGGCCTGTTCGGCGGTGGCGGGTTCGCCCACGGTGGGGCCCGCGTCGATCGGCACGACCGAGTGCACGACGGTGTCCGGGTAGAGGTGCACGAAGTTGAAGGCCTGCGCGGCGTCGCGGCCGCGGATTCCGCCGGTTTCCACCGCCATGTCCTGGCTGTAGCACGACGCCGAAGCCACCGAAACCGGGATGCCCGCGAACGTCGCACTGGTCGAATAGTGCAGGTGGCCTGCGAGTATGGCCCGTACGTCGGTGCCGGCCAGCACCTGCGCAAGCCTGCGCTGGTCACGCAGTTCGACCGCGACCGCCAAGTCGTGGACGCACGGCACCGGGGGATGGTGCATGGCCAGGATGGTGCCGAACGGCGCGGGCTCGGCCAGTACTTCGGCCAGCCAGGCCAACTGCTCGTCGTGCAGTTCGCCGTAGTGGTGGCCCGGCACCGAGGTGTCCAGCGCCACGATCCGCAGCCCGTCGATCAGGTGCATGCGGTCCAGCGGTGCGGTGTCGGCGCGCTCGCCGAGCAGATTTGCCCGCAGTGAGCCGCGGTCGTCGTGGTTGCCCATGACCCACACCACCGGCGCGTGCAGCCGCGCCGCGAACGGTTCGACCATGGTGCGCAGCTTGTCGTAGGCGCCGGGCTCGCCGCGGTCGACCAAGTCCCCGGTGAAGACGATCGCGGAGGGGCGCACGCGGCTGGCCTCGGCGCGTTCGAGGAGTTGCCGCAGCCGGGCGTCGGCGTCGACGTCGCCGTACAGGTCGGCGCGGCCGTCGATGAGGTGAGTGTCGCTGAAATGGAACAGAATGTGATCCGGCCGCGGGTACTCCGCGACCCTGGCAATGTGCACCGGACGGAGCGTCCTCCCTGTGTTGGATGCCGCTGCTGGCCACGCCGTTACGCAGCGGCGGTAACCCGCCAATGGCTCGCGGGGTTCCACGCCCCAGGATAGCGAAGGTTCACCGGCAGTTCGGTGCACGCCCGGTGACGACTGGCTTGCGCTGTGGTGACGGCTCGGCCCTGCCTGCGGTTCGACACAGACCATGCCGGTCGTGAAGACTGCGAACGAGTGGGTAAAGATGGGAGTCGTGTTGCAACCCGATCCCGATCTGCTTGTCGACTTCACGGACGTGGTTATCCGCCGGTCCGGCTTCACTCTCGTCGGCCCGGTTTCCTGGACAGTGGAGCTGGACGAGAAATGGGTGATCCTCGGCCCGAACGGCGCAGGAAAGACGTCGCTGTTGCGGCTCGCCGCCGCCGAGTTGCACCCCACCTCGGGCACCGCGCACGTGCTCGGGGAAGTGCTGGGCCGGGTCGACGTGAATGAGCTGCGCCCCCGGATCGGGCTGTCGTCGGCCGCGCTGGCGGCTCGGGTGCCCGCGGACGAGAAGGTGTTGGACTTGGTGGTCTCGGCCGGCTACGCGGTGCTCGGCCGCTGGCGAGAGCGCTACGAGCAGGTCGACACCGACCGGGCGATCGACATGTTGGAGAGCGTCGGCGCCGAGCACCTCACCGAGCGCAACTACGGCTCGCTGTCGGAAGGCGAGCGCAAGCGGGTGCTGATCGCCAGAGCGCTGATGACCGATCCGGAGCTGCTGCTGCTCGACGAGCCCGCGGCCGGCCTGGACCTCGGCGGGCGCGAGGAGCTGGTCGGCAGGCTGGCCGAGCTGGCCGCGGACCCGGACGCTCCGGCCACGGTGCTGGTCACCCACCACGTGGAGGAGATCCCGCCCGGCTTCACCCACGGCCTGCTCCTCAAGGAGGGCCGCGTGGTCGCCCAGGGCCTGCTCGAGGACGTGCTCACCGCCGACAACCTCAGCTTCGCCTTCCACCAGTCGATCGCCCTCGAGCAAGTCGACGGCCGCTACTTCGCCCGCCGCAACCGCAAACTCGGCAAGCACCGCGTCCGCTAGCCC
>JABFVX010000542.1 GCA_013362555.1 Mycobacteriaceae bacterium | reverse complement strand
GCTCATCGCACACCTCCGAAGTTCAAGGAGCGAGCGCTGCGGTACCCGGGTTCGACGAGGTCAAACGCCGACGACGGCATGATCCGACCGGACGACGAAAGGAGCTGGCATGACCAGCCAGACCGAGACCGTCGAGGTCGCGGTGCCGGTCCACACCGCGTACAACCAATGGACCCAGTTCGAGCAGTTCCCGAAGTTCATGAAGCGGGTCAAGGAGGTCCGCCAGATCAACGACACCCTGACCCACTGGACGGTGGAGATCAACGGCGTACGCCGGGAGTTCGACGCGCAGATCACCGATCAGCAGCCGGACCGCCGGGTGGCCTGGATGTCGACCAGCGGTACGCGTCAGGGCGGCATGGTGACCTTCCAGCCCATCGACTCCGGGCATACGCGGGTGACCGCGCAGCTGGATCTGGAGCCGGAGGGCTTCGCCGAGAACGTGGCGGACAAGACCGGAATGGTCGGCCACCACGTGAAGGAGGATCTCCAGAACTTCAAGGAGTTCATCGAGCACCGGGGCAGCGAGACGGGCGCCTGGCGCGGAAGCGTCGAGGACGGCCGGGTCGAGGACCGGGGCACCACCTACCAGTCGCAGGCGGCCGGTACGCCCGGCGGCAGCATGCCCAGAGACGACATGCCCAGCCGCGACATGCCGAGCCACGGAATGCCTGGTTCCGACATGCCGGACACCGGCAGGCCCGCCCCCGGCACGCCGGCACCCGGAATGCCGGGGACCGCGACACCGGGTTCCACGCAGCCTGGCCGGTGGAGCCGGCCGGACGACGACCTGGACCGCCCGCTCTAGTAGGTCCGCTGTAGTCGAATGAACAGACGGGGTGTCCACCGATTGGTGGACACCCCGGTTACGTCGGCCGGTCGTCCCGGCGCACCCCTTCCGACCGCGACGCTCATGACATGACGAAAACCATCGCGGTTCACGGATTGCGCAAGGCGTACGGGGATCGGGACGCGGTCGCCGGGCTGGATCTGGCCATCGACTCGGGCGAGGTCTTCGCCCTGCTCGGCCCGAACGGGGCCGGCAAGACCACCACCGTGGAGATCCTCGAAGGTCACCGCCGGCGGACGGCCGGCGAGGTCACGGTGCTCGGCGTGGACCCGGGCACGGCCGGGCGCTCCTGGCGGGCCCGCATCGGCATCGTGGCCCAGTCCGCGAACGACCTTGCCGACCTGACCGTCGTCGAGGCGGTCCGCCACTTCGCGACGTGCTACCCGAATCCCCGGCCGGTCGGGGAAGTCGTCGACCTCGTCGGCCTGACGGAGAAGGCCACCTCCCGCGTACGCACCCTGTCGGGCGGCCAGCGCCGCCGGCTGGATGTGGCGGTCGGCATCGTCGGCCGTCCGGAGCTGCTGTTCCTCGACGAGCCCACCACCGGCTTCGATCCCGAGGCCCGCCGTCAGTTCTGGGATCTCGTCCGCCTGCTCCGCGCCGAGGGCACGACGCTCCTGCTCACCACGCATTATCTCGAAGAAGCCGAGGTGCTGGCCGATCGACTGGCGGTGATCGCCGCCGGGCGGATCGTCGCCGAGGGCACGCCGGGCTCGATCGGCGGCCGGGACGCCCAGCTGGCCACGGTGGCGTGGACCGACGGCCGGGGCCACCACACCGAGCGCACCGCCGATCCGGTCGCCTTCATCACGCAGCGCTCCGTCGAAAGCGCCCTCGACAACCTCACGGTCACGCGGCCCACCCTCGAAGACACCTACCTCAGCTTGATCGGAGAAGCCCGATGACCACGATCTCCCTGCCTTCCAGCGGCCGTCTCGGGCTGGCCCGCGGCGCGGTCGAGCTGCGTCAGTTCCTGCGGAGCCGGGAAGCCGTCGGATTCAGCCTGGTCTTCCCGGCGCTGCTGCTCGTCCTGCTCGGGTCCATCTTCAAGGACTCCTACGGCGAGCACTCCGAGGCGTCCGCCGCGCAGGTGTTCTCCGCCAGCATGATCGCGTACGGGATCATCTCGACGGCGTTCATCACGATGGGGGTCGGCATCGCAGCCGACCGGGAGGACGGCACGCTCAAGCGGCTGCGCGGTACGCCGATGACGGT
>JABFVX010000544.1 GCA_013362555.1 Mycobacteriaceae bacterium | reverse complement strand
CCTGGACGACGATTTCTTCGCGCTCGGCGGCAACTCGCTGGTCGCCACCCAGGTGGTCGCGCGGAACTCGGAGGCCTTCGGCAGTCGGGTCGGCGTGCGGACGCTCTTCGAGGCGCCGACCGTCGCGGGCCTGGCGGTCCGGCCGGAACTGGCCGCGACGCGCGACGACCGGCCGCGGCTGGCGTCGCGGCCGCTGCCGGAGCGGGTCTCGCTGTCTCCCGCGCAGCAGCGGATGTGGTTCATCAACCAGTTCGACCCGGGGGCGGCGACCTACAACCTGCCGTTCGTCGTGCGGATGACCGGCACGGTGGACGTCCCCGCGCTGCGGGCCGCGCTGCGCGACGTGATGGCGCGCCAGGAATCTCTGCGCACCATCTACCCCGAGCACGACGGCACCGCCTACCAGCAGGTCATCGCGATCGAGCAGGTAGACCTCGGGCTGGAAGCCGAGCCCGTCGCCGAGGACGCGCTCGGCGCGGAACTGGCGCGGTTCGCCGCGCAGGGCTTCGACGTGTCCCGGGAACTGCCCATCCGGATCCGGATCTTCGTCATCGAGCACGACCACAGCCGCAACGGAAGCGGGCCGGAAAGCCGCATCGCGGTGGCGTTCGTGGTGCACCACATTGCCGCCGACGGGTTCTCGTTCGGTCCGCTGGCGCGCGACGTCGCGGCGGCATACGTGACGCGGGCGCTGGAAGGGCGCGAGCCGGTCTGGGAGCCGCTGCCGGTGCAGTACCGCGACTACAGCCTGTGGCTGTGGGATCTGCTCGGCTCCGAAACCGACCCGGCGTCGGTGGCGGCGACCGAGCTGGCCTACTGGCGTACGGCATTGGCGGGCCTGCCCGATCAGCTGGAGTTGCCGACCAGCAGGCCGCGCCCCGCGGTGGCGAGCCAGGCGGGCGACCGGATCCAGTTCGCCATCGACGCGGAGCTGCACCATGCGCTGACGGCGCTGGCGCGCGCCCAGGGCGTGACGGTGTTCATGGTGATGCATGCCGCGCTGGCCGCGCTGTTGGCGCGGCTGTCCGGCGGCGCCGACATCGCCGTCGGCACGCCGATCGCGGGCCGCGGCGAGCGCGCGCTCGACGACCTGATCGGCATGTTCGTCAACACCCTCGTGCTCCGTACGCACATCGACGGCGGAATGAGTTTCGCCGAGCTGCTGGCGCAGGCGCGCGAGGCGGACCTCCAGGCGTTCGCGCACGCCACCGTGCCGTTCGAACGGCTGGTGGAGGTTCTCAACCCGGTGCGCACGCAGGCGCGGCACCCGCTGTTCCAGGTTGCACTGTCGATGCAGGATCTGTCGCAGGCCGCGCTGGAGCTGCCCGACTTGTCCGTGGCGGCAACCGAAGTCGAAGTGCCGATCGCCAAGTTCGACCTGGCGTGGACGCTCACCGAGCGGCAGGAGCTCGGCGGCGCGCCCGCGGGCATCGCGGGCGCGGTCGACTATGCCACCGATCTGTTCGACGCCGACCTGGTGGCTTCCTTCGCGGACCGCTTCCTGCGCGTGCTAGCCGCGGTCGCCGCCGATCCGACGGTCCTGCTCGGCGACATCACGCTGCTGTCGGAGCCGGAGCAGGCCAGGCTGACCACCATTCGCGGCCCCGAGGTGACGGCGTCGGGGTTGTTGCCGGACCTGTTGGCGGCGGCCGCGTCGCCGGATCCGGATCGGACCGCGGTCGTGGAGGGCGGCGCGAACACGGCGACGGGTGCGCCGGGCCGGTCGTTGACGTACCGCGAGTTGGACGCGGTGTCGTCGGGTTTGGCGCGGGTGTTGATCGGGCGGGGCGTCGGGCCGGGCGACTTGGTCGCCGTGGGGATTCCGCGGTCGCTGGAGTCGGTGGTGGCGGTGTGGGCGGTCGCCAAGTCCGGGGCGGGCTTCGTTCCGGTGGACCCGAACTATCCGGCGGAGCGGGTGCAGCACATGCTCACCGACTCGGGTGCGGTGCTGGGTTTGACGGTGTCGGCGGTGCGGTCAGGCTTGCCGGACGCGGCGTCGTGGCTCGTGATCGACGATTTGGTGGTGTCCGACGAGCCCGCGGCGGTGACGGACGCGGACCGGGTGCGCCCGGTGCGCACCACCGACGTGGCGTACGTGATCTACACCTCGGGTTCGACCGGCGTGCCGAAGGGCGTCGCGGTGTCGCATGCGGGCCTGGCGGGCTTCAGCGCCGAGCAGGTGCGGCTGTACCGCATCGACGGCGACTCGCGCACTTTGCATTTCGCGTCGCCGTCGTTCGATGCGTCTGTGATGGAGCTGTTGTTGGCCGTGGGTGCGGCGGCGACGATGGTGATCGTGCCGCCGGGGGTGTACGGCGGCGCGGATCTGGCGGAGTTGCTGCGCAGACAGCGGGTCACGCATGCGTTCATCACGCCCGCGGCGTTGGCGTCGCTGGACCCGGCCGGGCTGGACTCGCTGCGGGAAGTCGCGGTCGGCGGCGAGGCCTACGGTGCGGATCTGGTGCGGCGCTGGGTGACGGCGCTGCCGCGGCTGCGCTTCCACAACGTGTACGGACCGACCGAGACCTCCATGGTGGTCAACATCAGTGCGCCGCTGGCGGTGGGGGACCCGCTGACGATCGGCGGGCCGATCGGCGGTGTGTCGCAGTGGGTTCTGGATGAGCGGTTGCGTCCGGTGCCCGTGGGCGTCGCGGGCGAGCTGTATATCGCGGGCGCTCAGGTGGCGTCGGGGTACCACCGCAGGTCCGGGCTTTCGGCGGCGCGTTTCGTGGCGTGCCCGTGGGCGCCGGGGCTGCGCATGTACCGGACCGGCGACGTGGTGCGCTGGACCGAGGCCGGCGAGGTCCAGTATGTGGCGCGCAACGATTTCCAGGTGAAGGTGCGGGGGTTCCGGATCGAGCTCGGCGAAATCGACGCCGTGCTGGCCGAAGACGACGCGGTCGACTTCGTGGCGACGCTGGGCCGCACCCTGGAGACCGGGGCGACGGCGCTGGTGTCGTACGTGCTCCCGGTGGACGGCGCACAGCTCGACGTCGCGGCGCTGACCGACTTCGCCGCGCAGCGGCTGCCCTCGCACATGGTGCCCGCGGCGATCATGGTCCTGGATGAGATCCCGCTGACGCCGACCGGCAAGCTGGACCGTAAGGCGCTGCCCGCGCCGGTGTTCCAGGCCAAGACCTTCCGCGCGCCGACCACCCCCATCGAGCAGACCGTGGCGAACGTGTTCGCCGACGTGCTCAACATCGAGCGCGCGGGCCTGGACGACGATTTCTTCGAGCTCGGCGGCAACTCGCTGATCGCGACCCAGGTGGCGTCGCGGCTCGGGCTGGCGCTGGACACCAAGGTGCCGGTGCGCGCGCTGTTCGAGGCCCCCACCGTCGGTGCGCTGGCGGCCCGGGTGGAGTCCCGGGTCGGCGACGGCGCCCGCAAGGCGCTCGCCGCGCGCGGTCGCCCGGAGCGGATTCCGCTGTCGCTGGCCCAGCAGCGGATGTGGTTCCTCAACCGGTTCGACAGCGGCGCCAGCGTCGCCACCGGCAACGACGCCGCGGCGGCGGTCAACAACATCCCCGTCGCGATCCGCCTCACCGGCGAACTCGACGTCACCGCACTGCAAGTCGCGATCATCGACGTGATCGATCGGCACGAGTCGCTGCGCACCGTGTTCCCGGCGTCCGGGATCGGGCCGGAACAGATCGTCCTGGACGCCGCCCAAGTCGTTCCCGACTTGACCCCGGTGGCGGTGAGCGAGCGCAACCTGCTGTCGCAGGTCGTCGACCTGGCTTCCATGGCGTTCGACGTGACCAGCGAAGTTCCGCTGCACGCCCGGCTTTTCGAGGTGGGCGACTGCGCGGACGGCAGCTACCCCGGCCACGTGCACGTTCTGGTCATGGTGGTGCACCACATTTCGGCCGACGGGTGGTCCATGGGCCCGCTGGCGCGCGACGTGATGGTGGCTTACGCGGCCCGCACCGACTGGGAATCCCCGGCGTGGACGCCGCTTCCGGTGCAGTATGCCGACTACGCGATCTGGCAGCGCGAGGTGCTCGGCTCCGAGGACGACCCGAACTCGCTGATCTCCAACCAGATTCGGTACTGGACGAACACGCTGGCCGAACTGCCCGACGAGCTGTCGCTGCCCGCCGACCGGCCGCGGCCCTCGGTGGCCTCCTACCACGGCGGGACATACCAGTTCGTCATCGCTCCGGAGACCAGGCGCAGGCTCGAAGAGATCGGCCGCAGGCACAATGCCTCGCTGTTCATGGTGGTGCACAGCGCGCTGGCCGTGCTGCTGGCGCGGCTGTCGGGAACCGAGGACATCGCGGTCGGCACCCCGGTGGCGGGCCGCGGCGAGGCGGCGCTGGACGACCTGGTCGGCATGTTCGTCAACACGCTGGTGCTGCGCACGCACATCGACGGCGGGCAGCGCTTCACCGACCTGTTGGCGCAGACCAGGGAGACCGATCTGCTCGCGTTCGCGCATGCGGACGTGCCGTTCGAGCGGCTGGTAGAGGTGCTCAACCCCGCCCGCTCGCAGGCGCGGCACCCGCTGTTCCAGGTCATGCTGACCTTCCAGAACAACCGCCGCACCCACCTGGAGCTGCGCGGCCTGTCGGTGGACGAGGTCGAGTACGACGCCGGGCTGGCGAAATTCGACCTGCAGCTGACGCTGTCGGACGTCGACAGCTTCCCGACGAAGGCGCACTCGGGTAGCGGCGGCATGTCCGCCGAGTTCTCCTATGCCCGAGATCTGTTCGACGAGGCCACCATCGCGGGCTTCGCGTCCGCGCTGGACCGGATCCTGACCGCGGTCGGGACCGACGAGACCACGCCGGTCGGCGACATCGGCCTGTTGGAGACCGACGAACTGCTGACCATCCTGCAGGACTGGAACGCCACGGCGCATCCGCTGCCCGAGTCCGACACGCTGGTATCGCTTTTCCGGGCGCAGGCCGCGGCCACCCCGGAGGCCGCGGCGGTGGTCGTCGACGGCGAGGCCGGCTCGCAGTCGCTGACCTACGCGGAATTCGCGGCGCGGGTGGACGAACTCGCGCGCATCCTGCGCGAGCGCGGCGTCGGCCGCGGCGCGCTGGTCGCGGTGGCGATGCGGCGCTCGCTGGAGCTCGTCGTCGGCATGTACGCCGCGCAGGCGGCGGGCGCGGGTTACGTCCCGCTCGACCCGGAGCAGCCCGCGGGCCGCGTCGACTACGTGCTCGACACCGCCGCACCGGCTTTGGTGCTCACGACCACTCGGGACGGCTTCGGCACCGATCGTGCGCCGGTCCTGGCCGTGGACCGCCTCGGTGCGCCTGCGGGCGCGGGAGCCCCCCTGCCTCCGGTGCGCCCGGACGACGTCGCCTACGTGATTTTCACCTCCGGCTCGACCGGGCGCCCGAAGGGCGTCGTGGTGCCGCACGCCGCGATCGTCAACCGGCTCCGGTGGATGCAGCACGAATACCCTATCGACGCCGCGGACGCGGTGCTGCAGAAGACGCCCGCCACCTTCGACGTCTCCGTGTGGGAGTTCTTCTGGCCCTTGCAGACCGGGGCCCGCCTGGTTCTCGCCCGTCCGGACGGGCACCGCGACCCGGCCTACCTCGCCGACACGATCGCCGGATACGGCATCACCACCGCGCATTTCGTGCCGTCGATGCTGGCGGTGTTCGTCGCCGAGCCGCGCGCGGCGGGATGCCGCTCGCTGCGTCGGGTGTTCGCCTCTGGCGAGGCGCTGCCCGCGCAGACCGCCGCCCGGCTGCGCGAGCTCCTCGGTGCGACCGCCGGCGCCGAGGAGGCAGCTTGCGTAACACCGCAGGCGCAAGGAGCACCGAAATCCGGATCCGCTGCGACCGCAGGCGCCGAAGAGGCAGCACCGAAATCCGGATCCGCCGGGAACGTGGCGGTCCACAACCTGTACGGGCCCACGGAGGCCGCGGTCGACGTCACCTACCACGAGGTGGTCGACGCCGACACGGTCAGCGTGCCGATCGGCAGGCCGGTGTGGAACACCCGCGTCTACGTGCTCGATCAGCGGCTGCGCCCGGTCGGCCCGGGCGTGCCGGGCGAGCTCTACCTGGCGGGCGCCCAGCTGGCCTACGGATACGTGGGCCGCAGCGACCTCACCTCGGACCGGTTCATCGCCGATCCGTACGGCAGGCCGGGGCGGCGGATGTACCGCACCGGCGACCGGGTGGCCTGGAAACGGACCCTGGACGGGGCCGGTGCGGAACTGGAGTACCTGGGCCGCACCGACTTCCAGGTGAAGCTGCGCGGACAGCGCATCGAGCTCGGCGAGATCGAGGCCGCGCTGGCCGCCGCGCCCGGCGTCGGGTCCGCGGTGGTCGTGCTGCACTCCGACGAGCGGGTCGGCGAGCAGCTGGTGGGCTACGCGGTGGCCGAGCCCGGCCATGTCGTCGACACCGCCGAGCTCCGTGCGGAATTGGCGCGGCAGTTGCCCGGATACATGGTGCCGAGCGCGTTCGTGGCGCTGGCGGCGATGCCGCTGACGGCCAACGGCAAACTGGACCGGCGGGCGCTGCCCGCTCCGGTCTTCGAGGCCAAGCAGTTCCGCGCGCCCACGGGCGCGGTCGAGGAGATCGTCGCGGGAATTTTCGGCGAGCTGCTCGGGCTGGAGGCACTCGGCGCGGACGACGACTTCTTCGATCTCGGCGGCAATTCCCTGGTGGCGACCCGGGTGGTGGCTCGGCTCAGCGCCGCGCTCGACGTCGAAGTAGGGGTGCGTCAGCTGTTCGAGGCGCCGACGGTGTCCGGCTTGGCCGTGCGGGTGGAGTCGCTGCTCGGTGCGGGCAGGCAGCGGCCCGCATTGACCGCGGGCGCGCGTCCGGACCAGCTGCCGCTGTCATACGCCCAGCAGCGGATGTGGATCCTCAACCAGTACGACACCTCTTCGCCCGCCTACAACATGCCGATCGCGCTGCGGCTCAACGGCAAGCTGGACGCGGAGGCGCTGCGGCTGGCCATGGTCGACGTGATCCGCAGGCACGAGTCGCTGCGCACCCGGTACCCGGCGGCCGACGGCGCCGCGGTGCAGGTCATCGAGCCCGCCGACAGCATCGACCTGGACCTCGCGTCGGTCGCGGTGATGCCGGGCAGCCTGATGGCGGGCATCACCGCGTTCATCGCCGCGGGCTTCGACGTGAGCGCCGAGGTGCCGGTTCGGGTCCGGCTGTTCGCGACGGCAGGCGACCACGTGCTGGTGCTGGTGCTGCACCACATCACCGGCGACGGCTTCTCGCTCGCGCCGCTGGCCCGCGACCTGATGTCGGCGTACGCCGCTCGCGTGCTCGGCGACGCGCCGCGGTGGCAGCCGCTGTCGGTGCAGTACGCCGATTACGCGCTGTGGCAGCGCGCGGCGCTCGGCGCACCGGACGACCCGGAGTCGCAGTACGCACGGCAGCTCCAGTACTGGACCGCTGCGCTGCACGGCGTTCCGGAGGAGCTGGCGCTGCCGACGGACCGGCCGCGGCCGCCCGCGGCCTCGCACCGCGGCGCTGTCGCCGCGCTGGAACTGCCTGCGGTGCTGGTGGATTCGTTGGAGGCGCTGGCGCGCACGCATGGTGTGACGCTGTTCATGGTGGTGCACGGCGCGCTGGCCGCGCTGCTGGCGCGGCTGAGCAGCAGCACCGACATCGTGATCGGCACGCCGGTCGCGGGCCGCGGCGAGGCCGCGCTCGACGAGCTGGTCGGCATGTTCGTCAACACGCTGGTGCTGCGCACCGAGATCGACCCCGCGGAGTCGTTCGCCGGCCTGCTCGGCCGGGTGCGGCAGGTGGACCTGGACGCGTTCGGGCACGCCGACGTGCCGTTCGAGCGGCTGGTCGACGAGCTCGCGCCGGAGCGCTCGCAGGCGCGCAACCCGCTGTTCCAAGTGGCGCTGGCGTTCCAGAACCTGGACCGGACCGCGTTCCAGCTGCCCGAGCTGGCCGTGGACGTGGTCGACCTGGACGACCAGGTTGCCCGATTCGACCTGCAATTCACGCTGCTCCCGCGCGCGGGAGCCGACAATGCGGGCATTCGGGTCGAAATCAACTACGCCACAGACCTGTTCGATTCAGCCACGGTGGAGCTGATCGGTGTGCGCTGGCTGCGGCTGCTGCACGCCGTAGCCGCCGACGCCGCCGCGCCCGTCGGCGACATCGAGCTGCTCGACGAGGGCGAGCGCGCCGAGTTGCTGACACAGTCCGGTGCGACCGCCGGCGCCGAGGAGGCAGCTTGCGTAACACCGCAGGCGCAAGGAGCACCGGCATTTGACGCAGGTGCGACCGCCGGCGCCGAGGAGGCAGCGCCGTCGACGCTGCCGGAGCTGTTGAGCGCCGCCGCCGCCCGCAACCCGGACGGAGTGGCGGTGGTGGACCGGCGCGGACCGCTGCCCGAGCTCCGCTACCGCGAGCTCGACCAGCGGTCGAACAGCCTGGCGCGCATGCTCATCGAGCGCGGGTTCGGCCCGGAGGACCTGGTGGCCGTCGCGATCCCGCGTTCGGCCTGGTCGGTGGTCGCGACCTGGGCGGTGACCAAGGCGGGCGCCGCCTTCGTCCCGGTGGACCCGGGCTATCCGGCAGACCGCGTCGAGGTCGCCGTGGTAGGTCCGTTCCA
>JABFVX010000481.1 GCA_013362555.1 Mycobacteriaceae bacterium | reverse complement strand
GCTCCCGCCCCGGAAACCCCGCCCCCGCCGCCGATCTCCCTGCCCGGCCGCAGCCGCCCGGCCCCGCCGGTCGACGACGTCGCCGACGACGACCCCGACGATGTCGACGTCCCGTCGTTCATGCGCCGGTAGCCTCCAGTACCCAGCTCCTCCAGAATGACCCGTGACGTGCGTTGGGCGCACATCACGGGTCATTCTGGCGATTCTGGGTCGTTCGGGTGGAAGCACTAAGCTCACCGGAATGACTGCTGTGTCGGTGCGGACCGTGCGACGGGTGGTGACGACGCGGGCAGGCGGCGCGTCGCTGCCGCCGTATGACTCGTTCAACCTCGGGGACCACGTCGGCGACGATCCGGATGCGGTGCGGCGCAATCGGGAGCGGCTCGCCGAGGTGATCGGGTTGGCGCCGGAGCGCCTGGTGTGGATGGAGCAGATCCACAGCCGCACCGTGACCGTGGTCGAGGGCCCGGTGCGCGAGCCCGTGCCCGCGACGGACGCGCTGGTGACCGCCGCGGCGGACCTGGCGCTGGTGGTGGTCACGGCGGACTGTGTGCCGGTTTTGCTGTCCGATGACGAAGCCGGAGTCATAGCGGCGGTGCATGCCGGGCGGATCGGCGCGCGGATCGGCATCGTGTCGCGAGTGCTGGAGGCTATGACCGAACTGGGGGCGCGCCCGGACCGGATCGGCGCGCTGCTCGGGCCCGCGGCGAGCGGTGCGCAGTACGAAGTTCCGGCGGCCATGCGCGCCGATGTCGAGAAGCACCTGCCGGGCAGCGCCACCACCACCTCGCGCGGGACCCCGGGGCTGGACCTGCGCGCAGGCATTCGCCGACAGTTGCTGGAGGCGGGCGTGGCGGGCGTCGCCGTCGACCCGCGGTGCACCATCTCCGACCCGGCGCTGTTCAGTCACCGCCGCGGCGCGCCGACCGGCAGGCTGGGCTCGGCCATCTGGCAACAGCTGTCGTGAGGGTCGGCATGACAGTCCGGAACGACCCATGGAGTGCGTCCAACGCAACTCATGGGTCGTTCCGAATGCTTGATTCGGGCGGCAAGAAGCGATGACGATGGGTCGGGCCGAGGAGTTGGCGGCGGCGCTGGACGCACTGCGGGGGCGACTGGCGCTGGCCTGCGCGAGTGCCGGACGCTCGCCGGAGGAGGTGACTTTGTTGCCCGTCACAAAGTACTTCCCGGCCTCGGACGTCACTATTCTGTACCAACTCGGATGTCGCGAGTTCGGCGAATCCCGGGAACAGGAAGCGTCGGCGAAAATAGCGGAATTACGCTCTGTCACAGGGCAGTTGCCGGATGTGCGCTGGCACATGATCGGCAGATTACAGCGCAATAAAGCTCGCGCCGTTGCGCGTTGGGTGCACACGGTGCAGTCGGTCGACAGTGTGCGGCTGGCGCAGGCGCTGGATCGTGCCGCCGCCGCCGCAATGGCGGCGGGTGAACGAGTCGCCCCGCCGCGGGTGCTGTTGCAGGTGAGCTTGGACGGCGACGCCGCGCGCGGCGGTGTGGACCCGGCAGGGCTCGGCGAGCTCGCCGACACCGTGGCCGGTGCGAATTCCCTCACACTCGCGGGTGTGATGGCGGTCGCGCCGCTGGGCGTCGAACCCGCCCGCGGCTTCGCGGAATTGGCACGGTTGCACGAGAAACTGCTGCGCGTGCACCCCGGTGCGACCGAGCGGTCGGCAGGAATGTCCGGCGACCTGGAAGCCGCGGTGAATCACGGTTCCACCTGCGTGCGTGTCGGTACCGCGTTGATGGGATCACGGCCGATACTCTCGCCCTAGAGAGGAAGGTCGGGAAGATGAGCGCGTTGCACAAGTTCAAGGCCTACTTCGGCATGGTTCCGCTCGACGAGTACGAGGACGATTACCTCACCGGAGCCGACGGCGCCGGAGGCTACGCCGACGACCGGCGTTCCCGTGCACGCGCATACGCCGACCGCGAGCGGCATCACTACGACGATCCCGGCTACGACGCCGAGCCCGCCTACCGCTCCCAGTACCGCCCCGCCTACCTGCAGCGCGACGACTACGACGCGATGCAGGCCGAGCGGCACCCCGCGGAGC
>JABFVX010000324.1 GCA_013362555.1 Mycobacteriaceae bacterium | reverse complement strand
GTGATTCGCGCACCCGTCATGCCGAACGGGTGGCCGACGGCGATGGCGCCGCCGTTCACGTTCAAACGATCAATGTCGATTCCGAGGTCCTTGTAGGAGGGAATCACCTGGGCGGCGAAGGCCTCGTTGATCTCCACGAGGTCGATGTCGGAGATCGACAGTCCGGCCAGGGCGAGCGCGCGCTTCGACGCCTCGACCGGGCCGAGGCCCATGATCTCCGGCGACAGGCCCGAGACGCCGGTGGAGACGATCCGGGCGAGCGGGGTGATGCCGAGCTCGCGCGCCTTCGTGTCGGACATGATCACCAGGGCGGCGGCGCCGTCGTTGAGCGGGCAGCAGTTGCCGGCGTTGATGCGGCCGTCGGGGCGGAAGACGGGCTTGAGCTGCGAGACGGCCTCGTAGGTGACGCCGGCGCGCGGGCCGTCGTCCGCCGACACGACCGTGCCGTCGGGCAGCGTCACCGGGGTGATCTCGCGGGCCCAGAAGCCGTCGGCGATGGCCTTCTCGGCGAGGTTCTGCGAGCGGACGCCGAACTCGTCCATCTCCTGACGCGTCACGCCCTTGAGCAGCGCCAGGTTCTCGGCGGTCTGGCCCATCGGGATGTAGACGTCCGGCACGACGTCCAGCGTGCGCGGGTCGATCCACTCAGAGGCGCCGGTGGTGGCGGTGGACGCCGTGCGCGCCTCGGCGTCGGCGAACAGCGGGTTGTGGGTGTCGGGCCACGAGTCGGAGCTGCCCTTGGCGAACCGCGACACGGTCTCGACGCCGGCCGAGATGAACACGTCGCCCTCGCCCGCCTTGATGGCGTGCAGGGCCATGCGCGTGGTCTGCAGCGACGAGGCGCAGTACCGGGTGACGGTGGTGCCGGGCAGGTTGTCCTGGCCCAGCAGCACGGACACGACGCGCGCCATGTTGAAGCCCTGCTCGCCGCCGGGCAGGCCGCAGCCGAGCATCAGGTCGTCGATCTGCGCGGGGTCGAGCTGGGGGACCTTGTCGAGCGCTGCACGAACCATCTGCGCCGCCAGGTCGTCTGGCCGCACGTCCTTCAGCGAGCCCTTGCCCGCGCGGCCGATGGGGGAACGGGCAGCGGAGACGATCACGGCCTCAGGCATCACGAAACTCCTCGTTGAGAGTCAAGGTTGCCGTCGAGCGTAGTTAACGCCCGCTCACCCCGGCCAGCGCACGTGACGGGGATTTCGAAACTCAGGCGTGCCGCCTTTGCAGCCACGCGGGCACGCGGGACGCCCTGACCGCCAGCGCCGCCGCCGAACGCACCGGCGACGACGACACGACCCAGCCCGGCCACAGTCCCGCCACCTGGCACAACGGCGCGAGCAGCACGCCCGCCGCGGCCTCGTAGCCGACGGCGCTGGGGTGAAAGCGGTCGGAGCTGAACATGTCCACGTGCCGCGCGGTGAACTCCGGGGCGAGCAGGTTCCCGAGCGACACCGGCACACCGCCCGACCGCGACACCTCGGCCGTCTGCGCCGCCGCGAGCCGCACGCTGTACTGGTGCCCGACCATCCGCAACGGCTGCGGGATCGGCCGCACGGTCCCCAGGTCCGGGCAGGTCCCCACGACGACACCGCACCCGACCGCGCGCAGCTTCCGCACCTGCTCACCCAGCAGCGCGGCGGACTCGCGCACGCCGAGCCGCGACGTCACGTCGTTCGCGCCGATGATGATCAACGCCACCTGCGGTTCGTCCAGCACGGCCGCGTCGACCTGCCGCACCAGGTCACGGGTGGTCGAGCCGCTGACGGCGTACGTCGAGAGCCGCACCGGCCGGGCCGCCTCCTCCGCCAGCGCCTGGGCCAGCAGCACGCCCGGCATCTGCGAGGGATGTGTCACACCGACGCCCACCGCCATCGAGTCGCCGAGCACGGCCAGCCGCAGCGGATCGCCGCCGTCGTCGAGGTACACGCCGTCCGGGGCGGGCCAGAGGTGCTCCAGCACGCCGATGGCCACGCGAGCACGTCTGCCCTGCTCGTTCAGCAACCCGACGAGCGCGCCCGAGAGCCCGCCGAGCGTCGCGGCGGTCATCGCCACCGCTCGCAGCGTTCTCAGTCCGATCATCCGCAACACCCCCT
>JABFVX010000427.1 GCA_013362555.1 Mycobacteriaceae bacterium | reverse complement strand
GTGAACCACCCGACCAGCATCACGAGCACGCTGGCACGCGCGGACCCGGACGGCATGATCCGGCTGGTGGTGTCGGCGCGAAATCCCGGTGTCGCCAACTGGATCGAGACCACGGGGCGCCGGCGCGGCATCCTGCAGTTCAGGTGGCAGCGCACCGACCGGGCCCTCGGGCCGGACGACGGACCGCGCGCCGAGGTGGTGAGTTTCGACCAGGTCGCGGCGTCGCTGCCGTTCTATGCGGACAATCGGATCGACGAGGCAGGCTGGCGCGAGCGCATTGCGTCGCGGCAGCGGGCCTTCGCGGAGAGGATGTTGGGGTGAACGCGGGGCTGTTGCAGGACAAAGTCGTCGTGGTGGGCGGGGTGGGCCCTGGTCTGGGCCGCGCCATCTGCATGCAGGCGTCGGGCGCGGGCGGGTCGGTGGTCCTGGCCGCGCGCACCGAGAGCAGGCTCGCCGAGATCGCGGCCGAAGTGGAAGCGGCGGGCGGGCAGGCCCTTTCCGTCCCGACCGACATCACCGACGACGCCGCGGTGGACAACTTGGTGCGGGCGGCGGTCGGCCGGTTCGGCCGGGTCGACGTCCTGGTGCACAACGCCTTCGCGGTGCCGTCGATGAAGCCGCTGGGGCGCACCGACTTCGGCCAGATCCGCGACAGCCTCGACCTGACCGTGCTCGGCGGGCTCCGGATGACGAAGGCCTTCACCGACGAGCTGGCGAAAACCCGCGGCGCGGTGGTGATGATCAACTCGATGGTGTTGCGACACTCCGAACCGCGCTACGGCAGCTACAAACTGGCCAAGGCGGCGCTGCTGGCGATGTCGCAGACGCTGGCGACGGAGCTGGGGGAGCGCGGCGTCCGGATCAACAGCGTCGCGCCCGGCTACATCTGGGACGACCAGTTGCGTTGGTACTTCGGCGAGCTGGCGGCGAAGTACGGGGTCACGCCGGAGCAGATCTACGAGCAGACAGCGGCGAAATCCGACCTGAAGCGACTGCCGGAGCCCGACGAAATCGCCCGTGCTGTCGTGTTTCTGGCATCCGACTGGGCCAGTGCCGTCACCGGCCAGACGCTCGACGTCAACTGCGGCGAATACCACCGATAATCACAGTACTGAGGAGTTTCCGTGCCACGGACAGATGTGGGCACCGTCGAGGATCTGCATGCCTCGGCGACGAAAGCGTGCGGCCTGAGCGACTTCGGCGGCGACGAGCACCACGAGGCGCTCGGGGTGCTGCTCGAGTCCTACCGACGCGACGCCGGGCTGACCGAGCAGGGCAGCAAGATGTTCCGGTACTTCCTGCGCGGGGCCCTGGTGGCCAGGGCGTTGAGCGAGGCTTCGTGGCACGCCAACCCCGAGTTCGCCGCGACGCCGGTCGAGCGCCCGATCTTCGTGACCGGCCTGCCGCGCACCGGAACCACGGCGCTGCACCGGCTGCTCGCCGCCGACCCGGCGCACCAGGCGCTGGAGATGTGGCTGGCGGAGTTCCCGCAGCCCCGCCCGCCGCGCGATACGTGGGACGCCGACCCGGTCTACCGCGGGATCGACGCCGGGTTCGCGCAGCACCGGGTGGAGAACCCGGAGTTCATGGGCCTGCACTATCTCAGCGCCGCGGACGTCGAGGAATGCTGGCAGCTGCTGCGGCAGACAGTGAAATCGATCTCCTACGAGTCGCTGGCGCACGTGCCGACCTATTCACAGTGGCTGCAAGGACAGGGGTGGGGCGACGCCTATCGGCGCCATCGCCGCAACCTCCAGCTGGTCGGCCTCGGCGACACCCGGCGCTGGGTGCTGAAGAACCCCAGCCACCTGTTCGCCCTCGACGCGCTGCTGGAGGTGTACCCCGATGCCGTGATCGTGCAGACTCACCGGGCGCCCGCCACCATCATGGGCTCGATGTGCAGTTTGGCTGAACACGCCACCCGTGGCTGGTCGGAGGTGTTCACGGGCGAGTGCATCGGCCGGACACAGCTCGAGCTGTGGTCGCGCGGTCTGCGCTCCTTCACCGAGGCGCGGTCCCGCCATCCCGCGGCGCATTTCGTCGACGTGGAGTTCGACGAGCTGCGCGCCGACCCGATCGGCGCCGTGGCACGCATCTACGCCGCTGTCGGCGCCGACCTCACCGACGCGGCCCGCACTGCCATGGCGGCCCTCGACGACGAAAGCCGCACCGGCGACCGCAAGCCCGCGCACGATTACACCCTGGCCGACTACGGCCTCACCGAATCCCAGGTGAACGCCGAATTCGCCGGCCTGGTCCCCTCATGACCTCCAGAACGACGCACGAGTTGTGTTGAGCGCACCTCGTGGGTCCTTCCGGAGGTACTGGACGTCACGGTGCAGCGGCCCGCAGGGCTGACTCGATTTGCTCCGCGACGGGGGGCCAGGGGAATGTCGGCCGGCTCGTGCGCAGCGAGACGATGCCGTGCAGCGCGGTCCACACATTGGCGGCCGCCTGCCGTGCGTCTGCGGAAGTGACGCCGTCACGGCAGGCCGCGACGGCGTCGACCAGTCGCTGGAACACGTCCTGGCCGGGCACGCCCGTCGCCGGGTCGAAGCTGAGAACTGGGCCGAAAAGCACCCGGTAGTGGCCCGGATGAGCCAGTCCGAACGCGCAGTACGCTGCGCAGCACGCGCGCAGCGTTGCCACTCCCGCTTCGCTGGTGCCCGCCATGGCCTGTGCCAAGTCCTCGTCCAAGCGCTGAAACCGGTCGGCGACAACGGCGCGCAGCAGCTCGGCGATGTCCGTGAAGTGCCGGTAGATCGAGGGCGCCGCTACTCCGGCCTCGCGTGCGACGGCGCGCAGCGTGACGGCGTCGGCGCTGCCGGTGGATTCCACCAGGCGAGCGGCGGCCTCGACGAGTTCGGCCCGCAGCAGCGATCCCTCGCCGCGCCGGTTGCGCTGTCGCGTCTGTTGTGTCATTGACAGCAATGCTAACAGTCGTTAGCTTCTTGACTTAAGCTAACAGCTGTTAGCCAAATTTCGGCACTGGAGGCTTGCGCCATGCCCGCCATCGTCACCCGCGTGACCCACTCTTGTGTGCTGCTCGATTTCGACGGCCGCCAGGTTCTGACCGACCCGTGGTTCTCGGAGAAGCCCGGATATCGGCGCGGCGAACCGCTCGCGTTCACCCCTGTCGACCTCCCGCGGCTGACGGCGGTGGTGGCCAGCCACGATCACTATGACCACTTCGATCTGAACGCCTTTGCGGCGTACCCGCACAAGGACGTTCCGTTCATCGTCAAAACCGGCATGGGTGTCAAGGCCCGAAAAGCGGGTTTCACCAACGTGATCGAGTCCGACCCCTGGGACGGCGTCACGGTCGACGGGCTGCGCGTCACCGCCACGCCTGCCCGCCACGGCGTGCCCGAGAACACCTATGTCATCCAGGGTGCTGACACGACAGTGTTCTTCGGAGCCGATACCCTCCGCATTCCGGATCTCGACGAGATCGCAACTCGCTTCCCGGCAATCGATCTGGCCCTGCTTCCGGTCAACGGCTTGGCCATTCGCCCGGCCTTCAACCGGCGAGTAGTCATGACGGCCGAGCAGGCGGCGGAACTGTGCGGCGTGCTGCGCCCCGCCATCGCGGTGCCGATTCACTACGCTTTCACGGCGGGCCGCTGGGGCGACCGCCTGTTCCTGTCCTACAACGGCACCCCGGACCGCTTCGCCCGCGCCGTCCCCCGCTTCGCCCCCGACACTGCCGTTCACGTGCTTGCCCCGGGCGAACCTCTGCTCACCTCTTGACCCGAACATGTTCCAGAACGACCCATGAGTTGCGTCGAGCGCACCTCGTGGGTCGTTCTGGAGGGTGGTGTCAGCGCGGGGGGAGTTGTTGGACGGCCCACTTGTTGCCGTCCGGGTCGGCGAAGAAGGTGAAGCGGCCCCAGCCCATGTCCTGGACCGGGGTTGCCTCCACGCCCGCGGCGGTGAGCTGCTTGTAGGCGTCGTCGGCGTCGGCGACGACCATCTGCATGCCTTCGACGCTGCCCGGCGCGGCCTCGGTGATGCCCTTGCCGATGCAGATCGAACAGCCCGACCCGGGCGGGGTGAGCTGCACGAACCGAATGTCCGCGGTGGGACTGGCGTCGTGGTCGGCGACGAAGCCGATGCGGGTGTAGAACTCCTTGGCGCGGTCGATGTCGGTCACGGGAATGGCGACGAGCTCGAGTTTCCAGTCCATTGCCCGAGCATCCCACGCCTCACCGACGCCGGCTCGCTGATCCCGGCTTCCGGAATGACCCACCAGGTGCGCCTGACGCACGTCACGGGTCATTCCGGACATCTTGCGCGCCTGGTCAGCGGAGCTTTCCCAGGGCGTCGAGGCGGTGTTCGGCATCGGCGACGATCCGGGCAATGAGCTCGTCGACGGTGGGGAGGTCGTCGATGATGCCTGCGACTTGGCCGGAGGCCAGCACGCCGGCATGCGTGTTGCCGTCCACGAGGCCCGCACGCAGCAGCATGGGCGTGTTCGCGCCCATCACCAGCTGTGACCAGGTGCGGTCGCCGTGTTTCTTGAGCGCGAGGCCCTCGGAGATGAGCGCCTTCCACGAAATGCCGGTGAGTTTGCGGAATTTGACCGTATTGCGGGCCGCGTAGGCCAGCGTCTTGACCCCGCGGGAGCGTTCCAGCGAGTTCACGAGATCGGTCCGCAGCACCCGGTGCGGCATGCCGTCGACCTTCGTGGTCACCACGGTGTCGTTCAGGCTGCGTTGCAGGTACTCGCGCTTCACCGAGTCCGGCACGGCGCTGTCCTTGGTGAGCAGGAAGCGGGTTCCCATCGCCACCCCGGAGGCGCCGTAGGCGAGCGCGGCGGCCAGGCCGCGGCCGTCGAAGAACCCGCCCGCGGCGACGACCGGGATGTCGACCGCGTCGAGCACCGACGGCAGCAGCAGCGTCGTCGCGACGCCGCCGGTGTGCCCGCCGCCTTCGCCGCCCTGCACGAGGACTGCGTCGGCGCCCCACGCGGCCACCTTCTCGGCATGGCGGGCCGCGCCGATAGACGGAATGACCACCAGCCCTGCGTCTTTGAGCTGCGCGATCATCTCCTTGCGCGGGGCCAGCGCGAATCCGGCGACGGCGACGCCTTCCCGGATCAGCAGATCGACCCGCTGCTGGGCGTCCTCGGCGTCGGCGCGCAGGTTGACGCCGAATGGTTTGTCGGTGCGGGACTTGACTTCCCGGATCGCCGCTTCCAGCTCCGGGTAGGTCATGGTGGCGGCCGCCAGGAAACCGAGCCCGCCGGCTTCGGCGGTCGCGGAGACCAGGCGCGGCCCGGAAACCCAGCCCATGCCGGTCTGCACCACCGGGTGCTCGATGCCGACCAGCTCGGTCAGCGGCGTGCGCAGTGTCATTGCCCTGCCCCCGCCGGCGGTACTTCCCGGTCGCGAGTGTTCCTGGGGTCGACGACCTCGCGCAGCAGCCGCAGCTCGTCCGCGGTCGGCAGCCGGGTTTCGGTCACGTCGGAGGTGTCCAGCGCGAATCCGGTATTGTGCGTGACTTCTTCGACGCTGACGCCGGGGTGCACCGACACCAGGCGCATGGACTTGTCCGGGCCGGCGAAATCGAGCACCGCGAGATTCGTGACCACGCGGTGGATGTCGTGATACTTGGTCGCCGCCGGCCCCGCCTTGGCGGCGTTGTCGTAGCCGACCCCCGACACCACGTCGACGGTCTCGACGAACACGCGGCTGCTGTGTTTGGGCGCCCAGTAGCTGGTGCGGTGATTGACGGTGTTGCCGGGCGCGCCGCGCACCCCGAGCAGCATGCGCGCGGGCCTGCCGTGGTCGCCGATGGCCGAGATGTTCTGGTTGCCGTACCGGTCGATCTGGTTGGCTCCCATGACGACATGCCGCTTGCCGTGCGGCACGACGATGTCGAGCACCTTGCGAAACGGCTGCCAGCCCTCGAGGACGCCGTCGGCGTCGAGCAGAAAGGCTTCGCCGTCGGAGAGGATCAGGTCCGGTTCGAAGGTCAGCCGCGCCAGTTTCGCGCCGATCGAGGGCAGCAGGCCCATCGGGCTGGCGGTGATTTCGCCGTCGCCGCGGAAGATCTCGGCACACGCGACCGCACAGACCTCGGCCCTGGTGATCTCGCTCATGCCGCACTCTCCTCGGTGAACTTGGCGACCTCGGCCTGGTAGGTCTTTTCGTCGCCGGACAGGAAGCGGTCGGTGAACTTCGCCCACGCGTCCGGGTCCTTGGCGCTGGCCGCGTAGTGTTTCTGGAACTTCTCGTCGCGGCCGTAATCGGGCGCCGCGGTGGTGAAGTGCGCGCCGCGCGGGGTCTCCACGACGCCTGTCACGGCGCTGCGGTTGAGCAGCAGCGACTGCACCGGGCCTGCCGCGGCGAGCTCGGCGGTGTCGACGATCTTCTCCGCCGACACGAAGCAGCGGTCGGCGGCGAGCGCGAACTCGTCGTCGAAATACGGGTCGGGGCCGAGATATTGGGCATTGCCACGGGCGTCGGCGCGGTTGAGGTGCACCAGCGCCGCATCGAGGCGCAGCGCGGGCACGGCGACGAGCTCCTCGCCGTCGGCATAGGGCGACTTGACCGTGCGCAGCTGCGGGTTCGTGGACAGGGCGGCCGACCCCAGGCCCGCACGCAGCGGCTGGAACGGAATTCGGCGCGCGGCGGCGTAGAGGCCCGCCGCGAACATGCCTTCGTCGTACTCGGTGACCTCGATCGCGCCGGACTGCCGCGCCGCGGTGAAATGCGGGTCGAACGGGATGGAGTCGAGGGTGACGAACCCGAACACGAGCTTGCGGACTTTGCCCGCGGCGCAGAGCAGGCCCACATCCGGCCCGCCGTACGACACCACGGTGAGGTCCTTGACGTTCGAGCGCAGCAGCGCCCGGACCAGGGCCATGGGCTTGCGCCGCGAGCCCCAGCCGCCGATGCCGACGGTCATGCCGTCGGACAATTCCGCGACCACCTCGTCGGCGGTCATTCGCTTGTCGCTCATGCGAGCCTTTCTCCTGTGGTCACTGGGATGCAAACCCTCCAGGATGACCCGTGAAGTGCGTTGGATGCACGTCCTGGGTCATTCTGGAAGTCTGCAATCACTCACTCACTGTTGGGCCTTCTCGCCGTGCTGGATGAAGTCCCGACGGTGCGCGTCGGACACGCCTGCCAGGTTGAGTTCCATCGTGAAGCCCTGCTCGGTGCGGTAGCTGCGGTGCACGTCGACCGGGTCGATGGTGTTGATGGATTCCTTGGCCTTGCGGATCACCCGGGTGTCCTTGGCTGCGATCAGGCGGGCCACCGCGAGTGCGGCGTCGTCGAGCTCCGCGCGCGGAACCACTTGGTACACAGTTCCGTAGTGGTGCAGCTGCTGGGCGGTGACCCGGCCCGCGGTGTAGTACAGCGCCCGCATCAGGTGCTGCGGCACCAGCCGTGAGAGGTGCGTCGCGACGCCGAGAGCGCCCCGGTCGACCTCGGGCAGGCGGAAGGTGGCGTCGTCGGAGGCGACGATGACATCCGCGTTGCCCGCCAGTCCGATGCCGCCCCCCAGGCAGAACCCGTTGACGGCGGCGACCACCGGGACCTCGCAGTCGTACACCGCGGAGAACGCGGCCGCGCATCCGTGGTTGGCGCCGATGAGCGCGTCGTAGCCGGTGCTCGCCTCGATCTCCTTGATGTCGACGCCCGCGTTGAAGCCGCGCCCTTCGGCCCTGAGCACCACGACGTGGCAGTCCGGGTCCTTGCCCGCGGCCGTGACCTGCTCGGCCACCTCGAACCAGCCCCGCACGGTCAGCGCGTTGACCGGCGGCGCGTCCATGGTGACGACCCGGATATGCGGCTCCGGCTCGGCCGTGCTCACTGGTGACATACTCAAGCCCTTTCGGACCGCCTGCTGGCAGTTCGGCCCCGTTCGACACTTCCAAACCTAACACTTGCTTGGTAGGTTAACAGCACACGCCGCCCGGCGATAGTGCGGCGTTCGGACGGGAGGCATTCATGGGTCTGTCACTAGACCTCGACGGCGCTGTCGTGCTGGTCACCGGTGGTGTCCGCGGCGTCGGCGCGGGCATTGTCCGGACCTTTCTCGAGGCGGGCGCGACCGTGGTGACCTGCGCGCGCCGTGCGCCGGAGGCGCCGATCGAGGCGGCCGGGCGAGCGGCGGAATTCCTGGCGTGCGACGTGCGAGAGCCGGACCAGGTGAGCGCTCTGGTCGAGGCGGTGGCGGTCCGGCACGGGCGGCTCGACGTTCTGGTGAACAACGCGGGCGGGGCGCCGTTCGCCGAGGCGGCGACGGCCTCGCCGCGATTCCACGACAAGATCGTCGGGCTGAACCTGCTCGCTCCGCTGCTGGTCGCACAGCACGCGAATGCGGTGATGCAGAAGCAGGATTCCGGCGGTTCGATCGTGAACATCAGTAGCGTCAGCGGAACTCGCCCGTCGCCGGGCACGGCGGCCTACGGCGCCGCGAAGGCGGGCCTGGACTCCCTCACCGCCAGCCTCGCTGTCGAGTGGGCCCCCAAGGTGCGGGTGAACGCGCTGAACGTGGGCATGGTTCGCACCGAGCAGGCCGAGCTGCACTACGGGGACGCCGACGGCATCGCCGCGGTGAGCGCCACGGTTCCGCTGGGGCGGCTGGCCGAACCCGCCGACGTCGGGGCATGCGCCGCCTTCCTGGCGTCCCCGCTGGCCGGGTACGTCACAGGAGCGACGCTCGCCGTCCACGGCGGCGGCGAACGCCCCGCCTTCCTCGGCGCCGCCGGCGTGAACAAACCCCTCCAGAACGACCCATGACGTGCATCCAACGCACTTCACGGGTCATTCTGGAGGGTTTCTGGATGACTTGCGACAATAAAGGAGACAACGGAGATGGCAGGAATTGTGGACGGTCGCGTGGTCGTGGTGACCGGCGCGGGCCGGGGGATCGGCCGGGCCCACGCGCTCGCGTTCGCGGCCGAGGGCGCTCAGGTCGTGGTGAACGACATCGGTGTCGGCCTCGACGGCCAGGGCGAATCCACCGGCCCCGCACAGGATGTCGTGAATGAGATCGTGGCGGCGGGCGGGCGGGCGGTCGCCAACGCCGACGACATCGCGTCCTGGGAGGGCGCCGAGCGGCTGATCGCGACGGCGGTCGATGCGTTCGGCGGGCTCGACGTTCTGGTCAACAATGCGGGCTTCCTCCGGGACCGTATGCTGGCCAACATGTCCGAGCAGGAGTGGGACGCCGTGATCCGGGTTCACCTCAAGGGCCACTTCGCGCCGCTGCGGCACGCGGCCGGGTACTGGCGCGACGAGAGCAAGGCGGGCAGGCAGCGCCAGGCCCGCGTCGTCAACACCAGCTCCGGCGCGGGCCTGCTCGGCAGCATCGGCCAGGGCAACTACGCCGCGGCGAAGGCAGGCATCGCCGCGCTGACCATCCAGGCCGCCGCCGAGATGGGCCGCTACGGCATCACCGTCAATGCCATCGCCCCGGCCGCCCGCACCCGCATGACGGAGGTGGCGTTCGCCGCCGACATGGCCGCGCCCGACGCGGGCTTCGATGCCATGGCGCCGGAGAACATCTCCCCGCTGGTGGTCTGGCTCGGTTCGGTGGACGCCGCGGCGGTCACCGGCCGCGTGTTCGAGGTCGAGGGCGGCAAGGTGTCGCTCGCCCAGGCCTGGCGCCACGGCCCGGCCCGCGACAAGGGCGCCCGATGGCGCCCGTCCGAACTCGGCGCCGTCGTCGCGGACCTCATCGCCGAAGCCCCCGCCCCAGAACCCGTTTACGGCACCTGAACCCGTTTCCTTCTTCCAGAATGACCCGTGGTGTGCGTTCAACGCAATTCGTGGGTCGTTCTGGAGGTTCCGGAGTGTGCGGCCGCTATCCTTGAGCCTCATCGTCGTGACGTTTGGGGGCGCCCGTGGTGATCGGCCGGCAGCAGTGGTGGGAGCAGGCGCGGCGCACGTTCATCCTCGCCATTCGCAAGCCGGGCAAGTATCTGTTCGGGGTGAGCGCGCTGACGGCGGGAATCGTGAGCTCGCTGGAGATCGCCGAGCCCGCGCGCGATGCGCTCGACGCGATACCGCTGCTCACCGAAAGCGACTGGCTCGCTTACATTGTGACCACCGGAGTCGTCGCGGTGGTCATCAAGTCCGGCTCGGTGGCGCTGCGGGCGGTGGTGGGCCGGGAGCCGTTCGAGGTGCTGGCCGCGATGATCGACAAGTCCGGCGTCGCTCCGGACCTCACGCGACACTTCGACCAGCTCGTGGCGGGAGACCCGGAGTTGTCCAAACCTGAAGCGCTCGACTACCGCTCGCGTCGGGTCACCGCGCGGGAGCTGGACCTGCTGTGTCAGCTCAACCGGGAAGTGTTCGGGCTCACTGCTTTCTCCGCACCGCTCGACGTCATCAAGCGGCGCAACCGCCGCTCGTTCGAGGCGAATCCGCTGGCGTACCGCATCATCGAGGCGAAGGTGCGCGGCGACGACTTCGTCCCGGTGGGCATGTCGTGCATTCTGCCGCTGAATCAAGTCGGCGAGGCCGAGTACTGCCGCACCGGGGGCCTGTCCGACGCCGAGGTGAGCGGCGTGCACGTCGCCGGGCCGGGCGAGTGGTCGGATGCGGTCGTGCTGTTCTCGATGGGGCTGATCCGCACTGTCCGCGGCAGGCTGCGCGACGGATCGTCGGTGCTGCCGCACGTGTTCCTGGAGCATCTGGTCGACATCCTGACCGCGATGCGCGTCGCCAACCCGGACAAGTCCACCGTCCGGCTCTATGCGCAGACCGAGCACGTGAAGGGCGGCATCGGCCGAATGCTGCGACGCCTGGGCTTCATCGACACCGGCATCGTCACCGGCGACGGCTACCCGCTGTGGGAGCTGACCTACGACCTGCAATCCGCCGCTGCCGAACCCCTCGCGGCCGAGTCCATCGACGCCGAGATCCGCAAAACCGCCTCGGCTCGCAGCCGCGACCCGGAGTCCACCGAGCCTGCCCGCTGACCTGCTCGGTGTGAGTCGCCGCAAACCTTCCCGAATGGCTCGTGGCGTGCGCTCAGCGCACGCCACGACCCATTCCGGAAGTAACCGGTTCGTTTGATTTCGTCCCGGGGGCGGCATGGCCGGATCTACCATATTGCACAGCTCCTTCGTGTCGCACTCTCCCACGTCACCTATTCGAACGGTGGTCGAGTCATGCGTGAAACGACAGCGGAACTGAATTCGGAATCGAACGGGCACAATGATGTTGCTCAGCTCAGTCTCAGCACGGCGGCAGCGCGCAAGCTCGCGGCGACGACCAAGTCGGTGCCGCAGATGCAGAGCATCACGCCGCGGTGGCTGCTCGAGCTGCTGCCGTGGGTCGAGGCACGCGGCGGCGCCTACCGCGTGAACCGGCGGATGAGCTACACCCTGGGCGACGGCAGGCTGGACTTCCATACGACAGGCGACGAAGTAGAGGTCATCCCGGCCGAGCTGACCGAGCTGCCGTGGCTGCGCAGTTTCGCCGAGAACGACGTATTGGAGGCGCTGGCAAGCAGATTCACCCAGCAAGCCTATGAGCCGGGCCAGATCCTGGCCGCGGCGGGCGCTCCGGCCGACCGCCTGTGCCTGCTGGTGCACGGCCGCCTCGCGAAACTCAGCGAAGGCGACTACGGACACGAGTCGACCCTGGAAATCATCGCCGACGGCGACTATTTCGGGGACGAGGCGCTGATGAGCCCCGACGGGGCCTGGAAGTACTCGGTCAAGGCCACCACGGCGTGCACGGTGATGTCGTTGCCCAGAGCGGCTTTCGAGGAGCTGCTCGAGCAGTCGCCTGCCCTGCGCGAACAGCTGGACCGGTACCGTGCCGCCGCAGGCAGAGCGCAGAACACCCACGGCGAGGCCGATGTCGAGGTCTTGTCCGGACATCGCGGCGAACTGCCGCTCGCGGGCACGTTCGTCGACTACGAGCTGCGGCCACGGGAATTCGAGCTGAGCATCGCGCAGACCATCCTGCGGGTGCACACCCGCGTGTCCGACCTCTACAACGAACCGATCGACCAGCTGGAACAGCAGCTGCGTCTGACCATCCAAGCGGTCCGCGAACGCCAGGAACACGAGCTGGTCAACAACAGGGAATTCGGCCTGTTGCACAATGCCGACTTCAGCCAGCGGGTGTACACGCGCAGCGGCCCGCCCACTCCGCACGACATGGACCAGCTGCTGAACACGGTGTGGAAGAACCCGGGTTTCATGTTGGCGCACCCGGAAGCCATCGCCGCCTTTCGTGATGAGTGCACGCTGCAGGGCATTTCGCCCGAGACCGTCCACGTGCCCGGCGGCAGGGTCTCAGCGTGGCGCGGGGTGCCCATCTACCCGTGCTGGAAGATCCCGATCAGCGACCGGCGCACTACGTCCGTGCTGCTGATGCGGACGGGCGAAGCGGACCAGGGAGTCATCGGCCTGCGCAAGACCGGCTTGGTCGACGAGTACGAGCCCGGACTGAGCGTGCGATTCATGAGCATCGACGACAGGGCGATCGTCAATTACCTGATCACGTGCTATTACTCGGCGGCGGTCCTGGTGCCGGACGCGCTGGGGGTGCTGGAGAACGTTCAGCTCGGGAGTGTCCATGGCCCTCGCCGCTGAGCCTGCCGACGATCCGTTCGGTCGGGCCCGGCGGCTCGTCGCCCCCGGGCTGCGCGCGGCCGCGGACCGGATGAACTCCTCGACTCGCCGGGTCATCGGCTACCACTTGGGTTGGTGGGACGAGCACGGCAACCCGACGGACGACAGCGGCGGCAAGGCGCTGCGGCCGACCTTGGCCATGCTGGCGGCCGAGGCCGTCGGCGGCAGTGCCGAGCGCGCGGCCAACGCGGCCGTCGCGGTCGAACTGGCACACAACTTTTCGCTGCTGCACGACGACATCATGGACGGGGACCGGCGCCGTCGGCACCGCCCCACCGCGTGGACCGTCTTCGGGGTGCCCGCCGCCATCATCGCGGGCGACGCGCTGAGCACCCTCGCGGCCGAAGCGCTGGTGGCGGACGGCCCGCCGCTGGCCACGGACGGAGTTCCGCGGCTCAATGCGGCGCTGCTGCGGCTCGACGACGGCCAGGCCGCAGACGTGGCCTTCGAAGGCCGCGCCGAGGTGCCGCTGGAGGAATGTCTGACGATGGCGGGGGACAAGACCAGCGCGCTGTTCGCCGCCGCGTGCGAGCTGGGCGCCATGTCCGCCGGTGCGTCGCCGCAGCGAGTCCGGCAGCTGCGGCAGTTCGGCGAACACCTGGGCCTGGTGTTCCAGCTCGCCGACGATCTCCTCGGCATCTGGGGAGATCCGGCCGAGACCGGCAAGCCGGTGCTGTCTGACCTGCGCGCCCGAAAGAAGTCCATCCCGGTGGTCGCCGCGCTCGACGCGGGCAACGTCGCTGCGGCGCGCCTTGCCGAACTATACTGCGGCGCAGAACCTCTGGACGACGCCGCGCTCCGCCGGTGCGCCGACCTGATCGAGGAGGCGGGCGCTCGCACGTGGGCGCTTCAGGAGACGCAGCGCCGGACCGACATGGCGCTGGCGTGTCTGCAGGCGGCCAATCCGGAGCCCGCGGCGGCGGCTCAACTGGCCGCGCTGGTCCGACAGCTCGGCACCGGTCCGGCCGGACTGTCCGCGGCGGAGTCGCTCGAACTGCCTGTGTTCCACAGTCTTCGGCCCGCCCGGCTCAATCCGCACCTGGACGCGGTGCGTGCCCATGCACTGGCGTGGGCCGCGGACATGGCCATGGTCGCGGCAACCCCGGGTCGCGCGCCGTGGACCGAAAGTCGTTTCACGGCAGAGGATTACGCCCTGCTGACGTGTTACCTGTTCCCGGATGCGGGACCGGGGACGATCGAGACGCTGACCGATTGGAACACGTGGCTGTTCCACGTCGACGACCACTTCGCCGCGACGTGTGCGCCCACCGGCCGGTGGGCCTGCGACGACGCCCCAGTGGCCAGGTTGGGGGAGTTCATGCCCGCGGACGCGGCCCGGGACACGCCCACCCCGGTCGGATCCGTCGAACGCGGTCTCGCCGACCTGTGGGCGCGCACCGCGCCGAGCATGTCGCCCGACTGGCGGCGCCGGATGCGCGCGACCGTCGAGCAGGCGCTGCGGGGCAACCTGCACGAGCTGCGTCGCACCGACGACAGCCGCTCCGTCGATCCGATCGAGTACCTGGACCAGAAGCGCATGACCGCCGCCGCGCCGCCGATGGCGTGTTTGGCGGAGTTCGCCCGGGCGGCGGAACTGCCCGGCGCGGTGGTGCACGCGCTGCCGATGCGCACACTGGTCGACAGCGCCAACGATGCGAGCCTGCTGGTCAACGACATTCACTCCTACCACCGCGAACTCGCGGGCGACGCCGCCCCGGCGAACATGGTGTTCGTGCTGCGGGAGTTCCTCGGGTGCGACCTCCGTCAGGCCGTGGACATGACCGCCGACCTGGTGCGCTCCCGCCTCGACCAGTTCGAGCACGCCGCCGACGTCGAGGTGCCCGAGATGATCGCGGGGTGCGGCCTCGACCCGGACGCGGCCGCGAGCGTGCTCGGGTACGTCGAGGCGCTGCGCCAGTGGGCGCCGGGCTGGCAGGAGTGGTTCGCGCGAACCGAGCGGTACCCCCAGCAGGCGTCGCCCGCGCCCGCCGAACCCGCTCCCCGGCGCCTTGCCGGCCCAACGGGCCTGGGCACAGCGACCGCCCACCGGCCGCTGGTGACCTCCAGAATGACCCGTGACGTGCGCTGAGCGCACGCCACGGGTCATTCTGGAGGCGGGTTATGTGCCGAGTTGGCCGGTGTTGACGAGGAAGGAGACGAAGTCGCGGGCCGAGGTGTCCATGGGGCGCGGGTCGTAACCGAGCTCGCGGCGGGCTTTGCCCGAGTCCACCCGCGGTGAGGCCAGCAGCGGGCCGATGGCCGCCCGGGACAGCACGTCCGAGCCGAACATCGCGCCGATCGGTTCCATCACGGGGATGAGGGAATTCATGATGCCGATCGGGAACCCGATGACCGGTCCGCGCCGGCCCGCGACTCGGGCGTTGAGCCGGACGAACTCGATCATCGGCCGGTATTCGCCACCCAGCAGGTAGTTTTCACCGGTACCGCCCTTCTCGGCGGCCAGCATCGCACCCGCGACCACGTCGCGCACATCGACGAAGTCGAAGCCGGACCCGGATGGGAAGGCGGGCACTCGGCCGCGGGCGGCGTCGCGGGCGATCTGGTTGATGCGCGAGATCCGCGGCGTCAGATAGTCGGCGGCGCCCCAGATGCCCGTGGGGTTCACGATGGTCGCGTCGAGGCCGGCGGCAATGACCTTGCGCAGCTCCTGCTCGCCTGCCCACTTCGACCGGTCGTACACCGGAATCGTGGGTTCTTCGGAGCGCGGCGAGGTTTCGCTCAGCGTCGAGCCGCAGCGGTCCTGGTCGAACGAGTGCACCGAGCTCAGGTGCACCAGGCGCCGGGCGCCCGCCGCGAGCGCCGCCTCGGCGACGATGCGCACGCCTTCGGTGTTCACGCGCCACGCGAGCGGGTCCTGCATTTTGAGGGTGATCATGCCGACCAGGTGGTAGACGAGCTCGCACCCGTCGAGGGCGCGCCGCATCGACTCGGGGTCGAGCACGTCCCCGTCGACCCAGGTGATCAGGTCGGACCGCACGCGGTCGCAGCGCGCCCGGTCGATGGCCGTAATCTGGTGGCCCTCGGCGACCAGCGCGGTCAACAGGTTGGTGCCGACGAACCCGGCGGCCCCGGTAACGCCGATCTTCATGCGATCCCCGCCCCTTCGGTGTTGGGTGTGACGTCCGGCACGACCCGTGGCGTGCGCTCAACGCAATTCACGGGTCGTTCCGGACGGTGGTGGGCGCCTGCGGACATCACGGCGCTCAGATCCGCTCGATGACGGTGCCGGTGGCCATCGCGCCGCCGCAGCACATGGCGATCAGCGCGGTGGAGGCGTCGCGGCGCTCCAGCTCGTGCAGTGCGGTGGTGAGCAGGCGGGCGCCGGTGCTGCCGCCCGGGTGGCCGAGCGCGATGGCGCCGCCGTTGACGTTGACCTTGTCCCAGTCGGGCTGGTGCACCTGCTGCCACGACATGACGACCGAGGCGAACGCCTCGTTGACCTCGAACAGGTCGATGTCGCCGATGGTCATGCCTGCCTTGCCGAGCACCCGCTCGGTCGCCGCGATGGGCCCGTCGAGGTGGTAGTACGGCTCCGCGCCGACCAGCGCCTGGGACACGATGCGGGCGCGCGGCGTGAGACCGAGGGCGGCGGCGCGATCGGCGTCCATCAGCAGCAGCGCCGCCGCGCCGTCGGAGATCTGCGACGAGCTGCCCGCCGTGTGCAGGCCGCCGTCGACGACGGCCTTCAGCTTGCCCAGGCCCTCCAGCGTGCTCTCGCGCGGGCCCTGGTCCCTGGTCACCAGCTGGGTCTCGCCGGTCGCCGCGCCTTCGGCGACGACGGGGGCTTTGACCGGGGCGATCTCACGGTCGAAGCGGCCTTCCACCCAGGCCTGCAGCGCCTTCTGCTGCGAACTCAGCGCGAACCCGTCGATGTCGGCGCGGCTGAACCCGCGCCGCTGCGCGATGCGCTCGGCGGCGGTGAACTGGTCGGGCATGTCGATCGTCCAGGACGCGGGGCGCGGACCGCCGCTTTCCTTGGTTCGGTTGGAGCCCAACGGGACCCGGCTCATCGACTCCACGCCCGCCGCCACGCCGACCTCGATGGCCCCGACGGCGATGAGGCCGGCGACCAGTCCGGTGGCCTGCTGCGCCGAGCCGCACTGCGAGTCGATGGTGGTGGCGCCCGTGCCTTCGGGCAGGCCTGCGTGCAGCCACGCGCTGCGGGTGACGTTGCCTGCCTGCTCCCCGAACTGGGTGACGTTGCCGCCGATGATCTGTTCGACCAGGGCGGGGTCTGCGCCCGCTCGGTCCAGCAGGGCGACGACCGTCGACCCCAGCAGTTCGGACGGATGCAGGCCGGACAGCAGGCCGCCTCGCTTGCCGATGGGACTGCGGACAGCCTCGACGATGACCGGATGACCCACGGGTGTTCCTCCTGTTGGGATGGGGTGCCGGGATGGGCACAACACAGCGACCCGCTTCTCAAAGTAGAACAGGTTTCCGTGGATGGCAATGCCAAGTAAACGGAGTTCACTTGGCGGGTTCCCTCACTGTACCCGACTGTGTTTGAATCATCTGTAGAACGTGTTACACCAAGTGCCGTCAACCGCGGCAGCGCCGAAGACGACATGAAAGAGGTAGCCGTGACCGCACCGTCACTACCGAAGGGGTTCGATTTCACCGACCCGGAGCTGTGGGCGGCCCGGCGGCCGGTCGCGGAGTTCGCCGAGCTTCGCAGGACCGCTCCGGTGTGGTGGAACGCGGTGCCCGAGGGCGTGAGCGGCTTCGACGACGGCGGATTCTGGGTGGTGTCCAAGCTCGAGCACATCAAGGAGATCTCCAAGAATCCGGAGCTGTGGTCGAACTTCGAGAACACCGCCATCCCGCGGTTCAACGGCGAGATCACCCGCGAGCAGATCGAGCTGCAGCGGGTGCTGCTGCTCAACCAGGACCCGCCGCAGCACACCAAGCTGCGCCGCATCATCTCCAAGGGCTTCACCCCGCGCGCGGTGGAGAGCCTGCGGGCGGCGCTGGTCGAGCGTGCCGAGCGCATCGTGCACGACGCCAAGAAGCAGGGCAGCGGCGACTTCGTCGAACAGGTCGCGTGTGAGCTGCCGCTGCAGGCCATCGCGGAGCTGATCGGCGTCCCGCAGGACGACCGCAAGAACATCTTCGACTGGTCCAACCAGATGATCGGCTACGACGACCCGGAGTTCGAGGGCGACGCCCTGGCGGCGACCGCGCAGATCACCGGCTACGCGTGGAACATGGCAGAAGAGCGCCGCGCGTGCCCGGCCGACGACATCGTCACCAAGCTGATCGAAGCGGACATCGACGGCGAAGGCCTCGGGTCCGACGAGTTCGCGTTCTTCGTCATCCTCTTGGCGGTGGCGGGCAACGAGACCACCCGCAATGCCATCACGCACGGCATGAAGGCGTTCGTGGACAATCCGGACCAGTGGGAGCTCTACCAGGAGCAGCGGCCGCGCACCGCGCCGGACGAGATCGTGCGGTGGGCCACCCCGGTGACGGCCTTCCAGCGCACGGCCACCGCCGACACCGTGCTCGGCGGCCAGGAGGTGCGCAAGGGCCAGCGGGTCGCGATGTTCTACAGCTCGGCGAACTTCGACGAGGACCACTTCGAGAATCCGTTCGCCTTCGACATTCTGCGGGACCCGAACCCGCACGTCGGCTTCGGCGGCACCGGCACCCACTTCTGCGTCGGCGCGAATCTGGCTCGGCTGGAGCTGGACCTGATGTTCAAGGCCATCGCGGACGTGATGCCGAACCTGCAGCAGCTGGCCGAGCCGGAGCGGTTGCGTTCGGGCTGGCTCAACGGCATCAAGCGCTGGCAGGTCAAGTACGACTGACCGTCGGCGCTTTCACCGATGTCCAGAATGACCCGTGACGTGCGTTCAGCGCACGTCACGGGTCATTCTGGACACTTCCCACACCCGGATGTGCCCTGCGGTTTACCCCATGAACCTAAGATATTGCAGATGAGCGACCCCACCCGACGGACTCGCGCGCGAGCGGCGACCGAGATCGAGATTCGCCGCACCGCGCGCACGCTGCTGGTCGAGCAGGGGCCCGACGCGGTGACCTTGCGCGCCATCGCCCGCGAACTCGGGATCACCGCACCCGCGCTGTACCGTTACTACAAATCCCGCGACGACCTGATCGAGCAACTGCGCCAAGAGATCTGCGCCGACCTGGCCGCGGAGATGATGGCCCTTCCGGAGCAGCCGGACAACCCGCTGTTCGCGATCTGCCGGGGATTCCGACAGTGGGCGCTGGCCCATCCCGAGGAGTTCACGCTGGTGTTCGCCTCCCCGCCGGGCACCGGTGCAGAGAGCACCATGCGCAAGTACGGCGAGCCGTTCGGGCGGATCTTCCTGGCCGCGGCGGGACAGGTGCTGGCTACCTACGCCGTGGTGACCCCGCCCACCGACGCGATTCCCCCGGAACTGCGCGAGGACCTGGCTCGATTCCAAACGGAACTGCTCGGGGCGCTGGCGGAGTCGGGCACCGTCTTCCCTGCCGAC
The DNA here is from genome assembly GCA_013362555.1 of Mycobacteriaceae bacterium. GTDB lineage: Bacteria > Actinomycetota > Actinomycetes > Mycobacteriales > Mycobacteriaceae > JABFVX01. The sequence continues at coordinate 4,653 of JABFVX010000427.1, read as the reverse complement.
AAACTCGAACTTGGCGTGATGTTCCTGATGGTGCAGATGTGGGCGCGCATCTACGGCCACATCACACTGGAAGTGTTCGGCAACTACCCCATCCCGGTGTCCAAGCCGGACGCGCTCTTCGACACCACCCTCGCCGACCTGGCGCGCGAAGTCGGCCTGGTCGCCGCCGACGCCTAAGTGAGTCTTCGAGACCCTCCAGAATGACCCGTGACGTGCGTCCAACGCACGTCACGGGTCATTCTGGAGGGTCCCGGCCAGTGGGACTGGGGTGCTGCGGGGGCATCGGCGCGGCTTGAATCGAGGGGTGGCTGTTTCGTTTCCTCCCGGGTTCGATTTCACCGATCCGGACACCTGGGCCGAGCGGGTGCCCGTGGCCGAGTTCGCCGAACTGCGCCGGACCGCGCCGATCTGGTGGAATCCGCAACCGCCGGGCCGCAGCGGTTTCGACGACGGAGGCTACTGGGTCGTCACGAAACATGAACACGTCAAGGACATCTCGATGAGACCTGAGGTGTTCTCCTCGCAGCGGAACACCGCGGTGATCCGCTACCGCGGGGACATGCAGCGCGACCAGATCGACGTGCTGCGGATGCTGTTGCAGAACATGGACGCGCCCGCCCACACCCAGGCGCGGCGGATCGTCTCGAAGGGCTTCACCCCGCGCGCGGTGGAGAGCCTGCGGGCGGCGCTGACCGACGCTGCCCGCGAGATCGTGCGTGAGGCCAAGCACTGTGGCAGTGGTGATTTCGTCGAGCAGGTGGCATGCGACCTGCCGCTGCGGGCCATCGCGGACCTGCTCGGCGTGCCGCAGGAAGACCGGACGAAGCTGTTCGACTGGTCGAACCAGATGATGAACTACGACGACGACGAGTACAACGACGACCCGGTGGGCGCCTCGGCCGCAATCATGGGCTACGCCTGGAATCTCGCCGAGCAGCGGCGCGCATGCCCGGCAGACGACATCGTCACCAAACTGGTGGACGCCGAAATAGACGGTGAGGCGCTGAGTTCGGAAGAATTTGCGTGGTTCGTCATCCAGCTGGCGGTGGCGGGCAACGAGACCACCCGCAATGCCATCACCCACGGCATGAAGGCATTCCTGGACCATCCCGAACAGTGGGAGTTGTTCAAGCAGCACCGTCCGCGCACCACGGCGGACGAAATCGTGCGGTGGGCAACGCCGGTAGCGGTGTTCCAGCGCACGGCGACGGCGGACGCCGAAGTCGGCGGCGTCGAGATCCATGCCGGCCAGCGTGTCGGAATGTTCTACAGCTCAGCTAATTTCGACGACGACGTCTTCGACGACCCGTTCTCGTTCGACATCCTGCGCGACCCGAACCCGCACGTCGGCTTCGGCGGCACCGGCAGCCACTACTGCCTCGGCGCCAATCTCGCCCGCCTGGAGATCGATCTGATGTTCAACGCCCTCGCCGACGCCATGCCCGACATCCGCCAGCTCGACGACCCCGTCCGCCTGCGCTCCGGCTGGCTCAACGGCATCAAACACTGGAACGTCGCCTACACCCGAATTCCAGAATGACCCGTGACGTGCGCTGGACGCACGTCACGGGTCATTCTGGAAGCATGGGTCGCGGTGCCGTCATCGGAATTTGGCCCATCGTTGCGGCCACGGTACGGCCCGAGGCGCTTTGCGGCCGCTGAACGCGAAGAGCTGCCGGCTCCCGCGGTCTTCGATGTACGCGTTGCCGTAACGTTTGTTGGCCACGCAGAACAGCGCCCACCAGTGGTCGCTGGCGACCTCCCGTTCCTCGTTCAAGGCTACGAGGAGACTGTTCCGCTCGGGCAACACGACATACGCGCCACGCGGCAGCGGGTGCGGAAACACCTCGTCGATCAGCAGGAACCATGCAGACACCGGTGCGTTGCCTGCCTCCGGAGCGGCCGACGCGACGTAAAGCTCGACCTCGGTGGGGCCCTGGTAGTTCGTGAATGTCACGGTCCAGGTGGACCAGGTCGGCGGCGGAAGGCCTCGGAGTCGGCGTTTGACCAGTTCGAGTAGATCATCGTGCGATCGCTGCCATGCCTGCACAGCGGAGTTCGGCACATACACCGACGACTCGGACGCCTCTTCCAGTTCCGGAACGTCGGCGATCAAGCTCAAGTACAGCTCCTCCGCCAGAGGTATCGAGAAGGGCTCATCTGGATCGTCCGGCCGGCCATCCTGGCACAGGCTCTCGGGTTTTTCGGTGAGACGCCACAGCCGCAGCAGTGGTTCGACCTCAGTAAACGGGGCCTTGACCAGCCATTCGCGGTGCAGCCAACCCTCGACCCAGTCGGAGATCCGCCTGAAGCAGATGGAATCCCACTCCTCGGGTTGGTCGGCTCGGCACAGCGCGGCGAGTCCATCCAGCGAGAGCCAACTTTCTTGGAGATCATCACCGGTGATCATTTCGATCTCTCCGCCGTCCATGCAGACGTCGTCGAGGCCGTAAGAGCTGACGGCGCCCTGAACGGCGGCCCGGAACGCGGAGTATTCCCTGGGATTGAAGTAGCCACACCAGTCCGGCGCCTGCTCGTCTTCGGACATGGGCGCCATGGTAGTTGGGCGCAACGGCCTTGGGCTTGTGGACTGCTCGTCCAGAATGACCCGTGAAGTGCGCTCAGCGCACTTCACGGGTCATTCTGGAGGAGGGGTTCTACTCGGGTTTGGCGGCGCCGACGAGCCACATGGCGAAGTACTGGGAGCCGCCGCCGTAGGCGTGGCCAAGGGCTTTGCGGGCGTTGTCCACCTGGTAGTCGCCTGCGCGGCCCATCACCTGTTTGGCGGCTTCGGAGAAGCGGATCATGCCCGAGGCGCCGATCGGGTTGGACGACAGGACGCCGCCGGACGGGTTGATCGGGAGTTTGCCGCCGATGGCCGTTTCGCCCGCTTCGGTGAGCTTCCAGCCTTCGCCCTCGGGGGTGAAGCCCAGGTTCTCCAGCCACATCGGCTCGAACCATGAGAACGGCACGTAGATTTCGGCCGCGTCGACCTCGTCGAGCGGGTTGGTGATGCCTGCGGCGCGCCACAGGGCCGCCGCGGCGTCCCGGCCCGCCTGCGGGTTGACCTGGTCGCGTCCTGCGAACGTCGTGGGTTCGGTGCGCATCGCGGTGGCGTGGATCCACGCCGGGGATTCCACTGCCGCGGCGGCATTTTCGTCGCCGATCACCATCGCGCACGCACCGTCGGAGGTCGGGCAGGTCTCGTCGAACCGGATCGGGTCCCACAGCATCTGCGACGCCCGCACGCGCTCGAAGGTGATGTCCGGCTGCTGAAGGTGCGCAAAGGGATTCAGTGCGCCGTTGCGGCGGTCCTTCACGGCGACGAGCGCGCCGATGTGGTCGGGCGCTCCGGAGCGGCGGATGTAGGAGCGCACGTGCGGCGCGAAGTAGCCGCCTGCGCCTGCGCCGACCGGCATGGTGAACGGCACTCCGATCGATAGCGCCCACATGGCGTTCGACTCGGACTGCTTCTCCCACGCCACGGTGAGCACGCGCCGGTGCACGCCCGCCTGCACCAGGCTCGCGGCGACAATGGAGGTCGATCCGCCGACCGAGCCGGCCGTGTGCACCCGCAACAGCGGTTTCCCGTTGGCTCCCAGGGCGTCCGCCAGATACAGCTCCGGCATCATGACGCCCTCGAACAGGTCGGGGGCTTTGCCGATGACGACCGCGTCGATGTCGGCCATGGTGCACTGGGCGTCGGCCAGTGCGCGGTCGACCGCTTCGCGGATCATGCCTGCCATGGACACGTCCGAGCGCTTGGTGGTGTGGTGGGTCTGCCCGGTCCCCAGGACCGCGGCGAGTTGCTTAGCCATTGCGCGCCTCCAGGACGGTAACCAGGTTCTGTTGCAGCGCAGGGCCGCTGGTGGCGTGGGCGAGCGCCTTGCGCGCCGAGCCGTCGATAATCCGCTGGGCCGCTTCGCCGATCCGCGACAGGCCCGCGGAGAACATCGCGTTGCCCGCCAGGGCGCCCCCGGATGGGTTGATGCGCACCTCGTCGCCCAGGCCGAGCGCTTCGCGCACGATGAGTTCCTGGTGGCTGAACGGCGCGTGCAGCTCGGCGATGTCGAGCCCGGCCAGGTCCAGTGCGCGGCCCGCCGCCGCGGTGGACGGCGAGCGGGTCAGGTCCCGGGCGCCGAGCACGGGCGAGTCGACCCGGTGCTCGATGCCCGCGATGAACGCCGGGCGGTCCACGATCCGGCGCGCGCGCTCGGCCGAAGCCAGGACGACCACGGCGGCGCCGTCGGTGACCGGCGCGATGTCGTGGGCCCGGAACGGATCCGCGACAACCGGCGCGCCGAGCAGCTCCGCGGCGTCGGCGGGAGCGGAGCCTGCGGAGCGACCCGACGTCGGAGTGAACGCGGTCCTTTGTGCTCGCGGATTGTCCACGGCGTTGGCGAGATTGCGGGCGGCCACCTCGGCCATGTCCTTCTCGGTCCAGCGGCCCGAGTCCAGGCCGAGCCGGGCCTGCAGGCCCGCGACGCTCACCGAGTCCGGCCAGAGCGGCGCGGTCACATAGGGATCCAGCTGCAGTGCCAGCACCCGGCGCAGCACGCCTGCCGAGGACTTGCCGAAGCCATAGATGACCGCGGTGTCCACTTCGCCGGTGATGATCTTGACCCAGGCCTCATACAGCGCCCACGCGGCGTC
>JABFVX010000183.1 GCA_013362555.1 Mycobacteriaceae bacterium | reverse complement strand
AAGCGCGCATTCACACCCGCAGCTGCGGGTGTGAATGCGCGCTTCGGGTGTATCGGGGTGGGCTAGCCTGCCTGTTGGCGCTGCGGGGCCTGGGCGCCGTTGGGGTGTTCGAGCTCCTCGACGTCGCCGTTGAGGCGTTCCATTGCGAGGCGGGCGAACATCCACTGCTGGGTGGAGGCCATCTGTCCGCGGCCGCGGCCGAGGAACGAGACGAACCACGAGATCACCGCCATGATCCGGCTGCGGTAGCCGACCAGGTAGTACAGGTGCAATGCCAGCCACATCAGCCACGCGATGAAGCCGCTGAACTCCAGCTTGCCGATCTGGCACACCGCGTCGAACCGCGACACCGTGGCCATGCTGCCCTTGTCGAAGTACGTGAACGGCTTGCGCTGCTCCGGGGTCTGGCCCTTGAGCCCGGCCTTGATGGCGCGGGCGGCGTAGGTGGCGCCCTGGATCGCGCCCTGCGCCTGCCCGGGCACGCCCGGCACCGACATCATGTCGCCGACCACGAAGACGTTCGGATGGCCCTGCACCGTCAGATCCGGCTCGACGACGACGCGGCCCGCGCGGTCGACCTCGGTGCCGCCGGACTGCTCGGCGATCATTTTGCCGAGCGAGCTGGCCTGCACGCCCGCTGACCAGACCTTGCACTGCGTCTCGATGCGGCGCTGGGAGCCGTCTTTCTCCTTGACGGTGATGCCGTCCGCGTCCACGTCGGTCACCATCGCGTCCAGCTGCACCTCGACGCCCATCTTCTCCAGTCGCCGCTGCGCCTGTTTGCCGAGCTTCGGGCCCATCGGGGGAAGCACGGCCGGAGCGGCGTCGAGCAGAATCACCTTGGCGTGGGTCGGGTCGATGTGGCGGAACGCGCCGCGCAGCGTGCGGTTGGCGAGTTCGCTGATCTGCCCGGCCAATTCGACGCCGGTCGGACCGGCGCCGACCACGACGAAGGTGAGCAGTTTGCGCCGCTCCTCGTCGGTGGCCGCCAGCTCGGCCTGCTCGAACGCCCCGAGGATGCGCGCACGCAGCTCCAGTGCGTCGTCGATGGTCTTCATGCCCGGCGCGAAGGTGGCGAACTGGTCGTTGCCGAAGTACGACTGCTGCGCGCCTGCGGCCACGATGAGACTGTCGAACGGCGTGACGGTCTGTCGGTCCAGCAGCTCGTGGGTGACGGTCCGGTTCGCCAGGTCGATGCCGACGACGTCGCCGAGCAGGACGGTCGCGTTGTGCTGCTTGCGCAGCACGAGGCGGGTCGAGGGGGCGATCTCGCCCACCGAGAGCACGCCGGTGGCGACTTGGTACAGCAGCGGCTGGAAGAGGTGGTGGGACGTCTTCGCGATCAGGGTGACATCGACGTCAGCGCGCTTCAGGTGCTTGGCGCCGTAGATCCCTCCGAACCCGGATCCGATGATCACGACGCGGTGGCGTTGCGGCTCCGGTGCAGTCATATGCCCTTCTCCTGAGAAGCTACTCGGCGGTCGTCCACCATTGGACGGCCATATCCCAAGGTAGTCGCCCTGGATTGGACCGTCGCGTCGAGATCCCACATATGCCGTTTCCGGATTGTGAACTCTTCACCGCGGCTGCGCTCTTTCCCCAGGTAGTCGGAATGAAGCGACGGGTTGATCTCTACTCGGGTTGAGGTTGCAGGCTTGCGCTATGACGAGATTCACCGAATTCGAGCTCGAATACCTGGCGTCCCCTGGGCGGCTGGGCCGGCTGGCCACCGTGGACGCCGACGGTGCGCCGCAGAACAGCCCCGTCGGCCATCGCTACAACCCGGACACCGGCACTATCGACATCTACGGCCACCAGATGGGCGCGAGCCGGAAGTTCCGCAATCTCGCAACGAATGACCGGGTCGCCCTCGTCGTGGACGACTTGGCGTCGATGCAGCCGTGGACCGTGCGCGGCATGGAGATCCGCGGTCGCGCCGAGGCGCTGACCGACCAGCCCGTCCCGGCCGGACTGTCCGCCGAGGTCATCCGCATCCACCCCGAATTGGTCTTCACCTGGGGCGTCGACCCCGGCGCCCCAGGCATGCAGAGCCGCCGCGTGGGCGGCTAGCGCGGACACTTCACACCCGTTGCGCGCGTAGACACCCGC
>JABFVX010000226.1 GCA_013362555.1 Mycobacteriaceae bacterium | reverse complement strand
AATATGGTAGATATGGGTAGAGATGGCTAATCGGGGCGGGCGCGGAGGAAGCGGCCGAAGTGCGGGACGGTGAAGCCGATGCTTCCGCGCTCGGCCGAATAGATGAGGCCCTTCTTGATCAGGCCGTCGCGCGCAGGCGAGAGCGACGCGGGTTTGCGGCCGAGCTGGGTGGCGACGGCGGCGGTGGCGACCGGGCCGTCGTCGCCGGACAGATCCGCCATCGCGCGCATGTAGTCCCTCTCGGCTGGGGTGGCGCGTTCGTACCGGGATCCGAAGAAGCCGACGGCGAGCTCCTCCTCCGCCGCGGGGGCGGCCACCGCGACGTCCTGGTCCGTGATCGGCGACGCCGCCGCGTGGTCCCAGGTCGACTTCCCGTATGCCTGAACGAAATACGGGTACCCGTCGGCCTTCTCGTACAAAGCCTGCAATGCTTCTTCGGTGAACTTCACGTCCTCGCGCAGGGCGGGGGCGATGAGCGCGCGGTCCGCCGCGTCCCGGTCCAGCCGATCGATACGGTGGTACCCGAACAGCCGCTCGGAATAGCTCTTCGAGGCGGACAGCACCGCCGGCAGGTGCGGCAGCCCGGCGCCCACCACGATGAGCGGCGCGGCGTCCTGGCTGAGCTCGTGACAGGCCCCGCAGATGGCGGAAATATCGGCGGCCCCGATGTCCTGCATTTCGTCGATGAAGATCGCGATTCCGACACCGGTGTCGCGGGCCAGCTGCGCCGCCTCCATCAGCAGCTCGATGAGATCGATCTCGATGTCCCCGGAGTCGGCGCGGCCCACGACCGCGGGCACGTCGATGCCGGGTTGCCACCGCTCGCGCATGCCCTTCTCCGCCGTCGACCGCAGCGCGAAAGCCTTGAGCGTGCCGAGGAAGTCGTCCACCTGCTCCGGATTGCGGTGCGACGGGGCGATCGCGCGCACGGCCATGTGCAGCGCCGAGGACAGCGGGCGGCGCAGCTCCTGCTCCGGACGCGCCTCGATCTTTCCGGTTCCCCACCCGCGCGAGATGGCCGCTGAGCGAAGCTGGTTGAGCAGCACCGTCTTTCCGACGCCGCGCAGCCCCGTGAGCACGGCGCTGCGTTCCGGTCGCCCGCGGGCGACCCGCTCCAGCACCACGTCGAACGCGGCGAGCTGTTTGTCCCGCCCGGCCAACTCGGGCGGGCGCTGTCCCGCGCCGGGGGCGTACGGATTGCGCACGGGGTCCATGCCCGACAACGGTATCAACGTCGCCGGCACAATCTGCGGTTATCTAGCACGTGTTGTAGAGCTTCCTACAGATCGCAACACAGCTCCGCATCGTCTTGGGACCGTATGCCGCATCGGAGGTCGCGGCGCATAGGCTGTGAGTGCCATGAACGACGATTTCACCGCGCGCCGCAACGGCGCGAGCGACCACGATGTCCCCGCCTTGGACATCGAGGACATCGTCGCGTCCTGGCCGATCCCGCTCAGCGCACCGAAGACCGAAGAGTTTCGTTTAGTGGTGCAACAGCTCTTGGCGATGCGCGACGCCACCGCCGAGAACCTGTCGAACGTCACCCTCGGCGCACTCGTCATGCTGATCGGCCGCCTGGAGTCGCAACTGTTCGCGTCGCGGCTGCAGATCGCCAAGCTCGAACAGTCGCTTGAGACACTACATTCGATACTGCGCGGTCTTTGATAACGATCTTGACCGCCGGTTCCAGTTCTCAAACGCTGTTTACATCACTCGCGAACTCGAAAAACACTGGTGTTATAGCGTTTAAGCATTGGACGTTCGGTTCAACTGCTGGACAACGGCTTCCAAGGGTCGTAATCTTTCCGTGACTTTATGGATCGGCCTCCCAGACAGTGAGAGACGACATCGAGTCACCGCCTAATCGGCGCTCCGGCGCCGAACCGGGGACCCACGTTACTTGGGGTGAATCCCTGGACGGTCGGGGCAGCGTCGCTGCTCGCGACAGCCCAGGGTAGGGCGCATTCTTCCATGCCCGAACCCGTCAGCTAACTCGGTCGGCGGGCTAAGGAAGAACGGAGAGTGCAAGGCCCGGTGGGTAGACACAGTTTGGTGAGGGAATCACGACTTCGCGGCACGGCCCGAGGCGCGATCATCGCCGGCGCGGTTGCCGGCACGGCTGCATTGCCCGTCATCCCCGCGATGGCACAGTCCGTCTCCGTTCCCGGAGTCGGCAACCTCGACATCCCCGACACGGCGCCCCAGCCGGTCAAGGACGCGCTCGCGTCGCCACAGGTGCAGGGCGTCCTCAACCAGGCGCCGCCTGAGGTCAAGCAGGCGGTGGCCAACGCGGTCGCCGCCGTCTCCCGCCCCGGCGCCCCGCTGCCCGCAATGCCTGCGATGCCTGCGATGCCGGGAGCCAACCCGCTGGCCGCGGCCCCGTCCGCGGGCGAGCGCGCGCTGGCCGCCGCACAGACCCGCGTCGGCACGCCGTACGTCTGGGGCGGTTCGAACCCCGGCGGCTTCGACTGCTCCGGCCTGGTCAAGTGGGCCTACGGGCAGGCAGGCGTGCAGACGCCCCGAACGAGCTTCGAGCAGGCCCACTTCGGCGCCCCGGTGCCGCTGGCCCAGCTGCAGCCGGGCGACATCGTCATCACCCGCGGCGGCGGCCATGCCGCCCTCTACGCGGGCAACGGCCGCATCCTGCAAGCCCCCCAGACCGGCCAAAGCGTCAGCTACGCCCCGCTGAACATGCACGACATCTACACCGCCCGGCGCATCTGAAGGCGCGAGTTGGCGCGAGTTGTGCGATATCGCGCAACTCGCGCTATCGCACCGCCCAGGCGAGCACGTCCGGCGGCAGTGGTTCGCCCGAGGGCCTGCGGATCAGGCACGCTCCCGCGACCGAACCGCGGATCAGCCTGTCGACGAAAGCGTCCTGGTCGCCCCACGGCAGATATGGCTTGGCGACCATGAGCGCGGCCATTCCGTGCACCGCGGACCACGCCTCCAGCGCCATCGGCACCGGATCCTCGTCCGGGAAGATCCCCGCCGCAATGCAGTCGCCGATCAACTCGACCAGCTTCTGGAATGCGGCCGCCGACAGCACCATGTCCAAAGCGGTGACGGAGTCCGAGATCTGCATCATGGAGATGCGGTAGTTCTCCGGATGCGCGAGCGCGAACCGCACGTAGGCGTGCGCCGCGGCCAGCAGCCGGTCCAAGGGCGCCTCGACCCCTTCCAGCGCGGCCGCCAGCGGCGCCTCCAGCTCGGCGAACACCTCCGCGCACACCGCCTCGATGAGCACGTCCTTGTCCGCGAAATGCCGGTAGATAGACGGCGCCGTCACCCCGACCGCCTTGGCGATCATCCGGATCGACACCGCCTCCGCGCTGCCTTTCTCGGCAAGCAGCTCCTTGGTGACGGACAGGATCTCGGCGCGCAGGTCGGCTCCCGACCCGCGCGCCGAGCGCTGCCGCCGCGCCGGACACATCACGTGCCTGAGCCCACCGGAGTCGGAGGCTCGGGAGCCGCGGCCCGGACCGGGACGTCCTCTTCCAGGCCGATTCGGCGGTGCAGGGCGGCAAGGGGTTTCGGCGCCCACCAGTTCGCGGTGCCGAGCAGCCGCATCAGCGCGGGCGCCAGGAACATGCGGATCACCGTCGCGTCCGACAGCACCGCGAGCGCCAGCCCGATCCCGAACAGCTGCATGAACGACACCTTCGACGACGCGACGGCGACGAAGACGATGGCCATCAACACCGCAGCGGCGGTGAAAATCCGCCCGGTGCGCGCCACCCCCAGCGCGACGGCGTGCGTGTTGGCCGCCGTCGACCGGTCCGACGCGAGCCACTCCTCACGGATACGCGACAGCAGGAACACCTCGTAGTCCATCGACATGCCGAACGCCAACAAGAACATCAGCATAGGCATGAAGGCGTTGATGTATCCCACGGACGTGAAGCCCAGCAGTCCGGACAGGTGACCGTCCTGGAACACCCACACCATCGCGCCGTAGGTGGCGGCCAGCGACAGCACATTCAACAACAGCGCCTTCACCGGCAGGATCACGCTGCCCGTGAACAGGAAGAGCACAACCAGCGTGGCCAGCGCGATCAAGCCGAGGGCCAACGGCATTCGCTTCGAGATGGACGCCAGCGACTCCTCGTTCATCGCCGCAGGACCGCTGAACATGACCTGGCCCGGGGCGTGCACGGCACGCAGCGCCGCGAGCTGGGCGGCGCCCTTCTCCGAATAGGGGTCGAGAGTGGTTCCGACGGACAAGTACGTGCCTGCCGCATTGGCCATTCCGGGCGGCGCCGGGAAGCGCTGCTTGCCCGCGACGTAGACGCCGTCGGCCGACAGCACCGCGGGCACGTCCGCGACATTGGACAGCGCCGCGGCGTAGTCGCTGACCGAGCCGTGGTAGTTCGGCAGCACCGCGACCGCGGACGAACCGAGCTGCGCGGCGAAATCGGCGCGCAGGGTGTCGCCCACCTCCCGGCTGGGCGCCGCCGACGACAGCACTCTGTCGTCCGGATAGCCGAACTTCGCGCCGAGGAACGGCGACCCGAGCAACAACAGCGCCGCCGTGGTCAACACCGTGACCGGGACCGCCCGCTTCATGACGGCCACCACCACCCGGTACCAGCGGCTGCGTTCCGGGTCGACCGGCGCGGCAGGCGTGCGGCGCAACAGCTTCAGCATCGGCGCGCGCAGATCCCAGGCGTTGACTCGGTCGCCGAGCAGCATGAGCATCGCAGGCACGACGATCAGCGCCGCGCCGGACGCCATCGCGATCACCGCGATTCCGGAGTACGCGAACGACTTCAGGAAGAACGGCTCGAACACCAGCAGTGCGCTCAGCGACAGCGCCACGGTGAGTCCGGAGAACAGCACGGTCCGGCCCGCGGTCTGTACCGACCGCACGATCGCCGCCTGGGTGTCCAGCCCGCGCTCGCGCTCCTCGCGGTAGCGGCTGACGATGAACAGGCTGTAGTCGATGGCGAGCGCCAGGCCCAGCGCGCTGGTCATGTTGAGCGCGAACACCGACACGTCGGTGAGCAGCGTGAGCAGCCGCAAGATGCCCAGCGTCACCACGATCGCGAACAGGCCGATGGCCACCGGCAGCGACGCCGCGACCAAGCTGCCGAACACCAGCACCAGTACCAGCAGCGAGATGGGCACCGCGACCGCCTCGGCGATCGCCAAGTCCTTGCCCGACTGCTGGTTGATGTCGTAGAACGAACCCGCCAGCCCGCCCACGCGCACCGTCACGTTTGCGTCGGCGCTGTTGAGCTGCTTGGACAGCACCCCCGCGGTGTTCTGCGCCGAGGTGTCGTTCCCGGTGATGGTCGCCAGGACGAGCCCGGTGTTGCGGGCGTCCTTGCTGCTGACCAGGGCCTGGGCCAGGTCCGGTCGGCTGGTCCAGTACGACTGCACGCCGACCACGTCGGAGCGCCCCTGCAACGTGTCGATCACCCGCCTGGCCGCCGCCCCGGCCGCGGGCGAGTCGACCCCGCCCGCGGAGTTGACGGTCACGACCAGGTTCGGGTCCCCGCCCGGGAAGTTCTTGTCGATGTACTGCGACGCCTTGAACGAATCCAGTCCCGGCGCGACGAACCCGCCGGACTGAAGGTGTTTGGACACACTGGCGCCGAAAATCCCGCACACCACCATCACCAGCAGCGTTCCCGCCAGCACCGCCTTCGGCCGCGCTGTCGCGAACCACGCCACTTTGGTCAACATGTCCAGCCTCCCCACACTAGGTAACGCCGTTACCATAACAGTGTTACCAAGCCTTGTCGCCCCTTAGCAAATAGCGTCCAGAATGACCCGTGACGTGCGTCCAGCGCACGTCACGGGTCATTCTGGACGCTATTTATCGGCGGCGCAGGCCCAGTGCGGCGGCCGCGAGGCAGGACAGGGACACGCCGAGGACGAACCACGGGAAGACGACGCCGATGCCCCAGCGGGTCGCGGCCCAGCCGGCGAGCACAGTGGGCGCCGCCATGGCCGAGTATGCGAGCAGGTAGTACGCGGACATGGTTTCGCCGCGGCGGTGCGGCGGCACCACCTCGGACAGGTGCCGCAGCGAGCCGCCGAACGCGAAGCCGAACGGAATGCCGAGCAGGACACCGGTTCCCAGCACGATCGCCGGACTGTGACTGTTCAGCGCGGGCACCGTGAGCAGCAGCGTCACGGCGAGCCCGATGTCGCCCGCGATCGCCGAGCGGCGCGCGGGAACCCGGGCGGCCAGCAGCTGCGCCAGCGCGGTGGTGACAGAGGTGGACGCGACCACCGCGCCGCCGAATACGAGATTGTGAATGCCGGTGCGGGCCGACGCCAGCGACGGGTACAGCGACAGCAGCACTCCGAGCACCGACCAGGCCGCCATCACGCCCAGCGCCGCAAACCAGAAGTCGGCCCGGATCTCCGGCGGGACGGCCGGTTTGGCAATGGTCACGCGCCCCGCGGCGCGGGCGGTGTGCGGCTCCCGCATCATCGCGATCCCGGCCGCGATCACCAGGCACAGCACCGTGATCCCGAGATAGGGCGTCCGCAGCGGATGCGGCAGGTACTGCGCCATCGCCGCGGACCCCAGAATGGCCACGGCCATCCCGAGGTTGAACGCGACCACGCTGAGCCTGCCGGTCCGCCCCCCGTCGCGCGGCCGCAAGTCCAGCAGCGCGGCCGCACCGGCGACCACTGTCGAGCCGACGGCGATGCCGTGCAGCGCCCGCGCCAGCAGCAGCATCGCCACGTTGTCGGCAAGCAGGAACACGCCGAGCCCGACCAGCATGGTGACGAAGGCCCCGACCAGCACCGGCTTGCGCCCGACCACGTCCGAGATCCGCCCGCTCACCAGCACCGCACCCAGCGCCGCCACCGCGTACACCGCGAACACGACGGTCGTCGTCAGCGTCGAGAAGTGCCATTCCCGCTGATAGATGCCATACAGCGGGGCCGGCGCGCCGGAGACGCCGAGCGCGACGCCGGTCGCGCCGAGGATCAGCGGGTAGGCCCAGGGCTGCGCGGCCCGCACCGCGGGCTCGACCTCCACGGTTGCTGTCATGGCACCCATCCCTCGCTAAGTTTGACGCTTATCGAACTCATTCGAGAATACGCGGAGTACGATGAGCGTCAAACCGATTAATCGACACGGGGTGGATATGACGAGGACCGACACCCGCGCACCCGCGGAGAGCTACCCGACTTTTCCGGTCGGCCCGCTGCCCGCGGTGTTGGGCGCGTTGCAAGATCCCGTCCGGCTGGAGATGGTGCGCAGACTCGGCAACGCGGGCCGCCCGCTGCCCTGCGCCACGCTGTACGACACCATCAACAAATCCACTGCCACACACCACTTCAAGACGCTGCGCGAGGCCGGGGTCACCGAGCGCGTCGTCATCGACGGCCAAGCCCACCAGCGCCTGCGCACCGCCGAGCTCGACGCCGCCCTGCCCGGCCTGCTCGCCGCCGTCCTCGCCGCCGCGAACACCACGGCCTGACCGCACCGGCCGTTCCCGGGGTTACGCGATGGGTGTCGGGGCGGCTGGGTAGGGTGGCCGGCGTGGCTCTGTACCGGAAATATCGGCCGGCGGCGTTCGCGGAGGTGGTGGGGCAGGAACATGTCACGGCCCCCCTGTGCACCGCCCTTGACGCTGGGCGGATCAGCCATGCCTACCTGTTTTCCGGTCCGCGCGGATGCGGCAAGACGTCCTCGGCACGCATCCTCGCGCGCTCGCTGAACTGCGTCCAGGGGCCGACGTCCACTCCGTGCGGGACGTGCTCGTCGTGCGTCGCGCTGGCGCCGGGCGGTACGGGCAACCTCGACGTCATCGAGCTCGACGCGGCCAGCCACGGCGGCGTCGACGACACCCGCGAGCTGCGCGACCGGGCGTTCTACGCCCCGGCCGAGTCGCGGTATCGCGTGTTCATCATCGACGAGGCGCACATGGTCACGACGGCGGGCTTCAACGCCCTGCTCAAGATCGTCGAGGAGCCGCCCGCGCACCTGGTGTTCGTCTTCGCGACCACCGAACCGGAGAAGGTGCTGCCGACCATCCGCTCGCGCACCCACCACTATCCGTTCCGACTGCTGCCGCCCGCCACGATGCGCGGCCTGCTCTCGGGCATCTGCGAGCGCGAGGACGTCCAGGTCGAGGAGTCGGTGTACCCCTTGGTGATTCGCGCGGGCGGCGGCTCCCCGCGCGATTCGCTCAGCGTGCTCGACCAGCTCCTCGCGGGCGCGGGCGCGGAGGGCGTCACCTATGCCAGGGCGCTCGCGCTGCTCGGCGTCACCGACGTCGCGCTCATCGACGCCGCCGTCGCGGCCCTCGCCGAGAGCGACGGCGCGGCCCTGTTCACTGCCATCGACCGGGTGATGGAGGCCGGGCACGACCCGCGCCGCTTCGCGGTGGACCTCCTCGAGCGCCTGCGTGACCTCATCCTGCTGCGCGCCGTTCCCGACGCCGGCGACCGCGGCCTGGTCGACGCCCCCGCCGACGTGCTGGAGCGCATGACCGCCCAGGCGGGCCTGATCGGCCCCGCGACGCTGGCCCGCTACGCCGAGGTCCTGCACGCCGGTCTGGGCGAGATGCGCGGGGCCACCGCTCCCCGCCTTCTGCTCGAAGTCGTCGGCGCCCGCATGCTCCTGCCCGCCGCCTCGGATGCCGAATCCGCCGTCCTGCAACGCTTGGAGCGCATGGAACGCGCCCTCGCCGGCGGCGCGC
>JABFVX010000514.1 GCA_013362555.1 Mycobacteriaceae bacterium | reverse complement strand
CCCACGGCGATTCGGGCGACCCGGGCGGTTCGGGTGACAACAACGGCGGCAACCAGGGCGGCAACCACCAAGACCCGGTCGGCGGCGACAAAGACCCCGCAGGCGGCGGCGGATGGGACGACCCGCCCGCGCCGCCTCCCGAGGCAGGCGCGGCGCCGGACCCCGGCGACGACCATTGGCCCGCCACCGGCGTTGAACCCACCGAGGCGCAGCATCTCGCCGCGGAGAGCGCGCTGCAGCGGCTGCAAGGCGACGGTCTGCACACCAGGCTGTTCACCGTGGACGAGGCCGTGGTCACCGCTCACGACCAGGCGGCCCGGGTGGCGCAGTGGTATGCGGGCCTGGCCGACGACCCGGAAGCCCGCACGGGCCTGATGCTCGAGCACACCGAGCTGCTCGGCAACCTCGACGGCATCCCGGAACACGTTCGCGACCAGGCGAACCGGCTCACCCTGCTGCGGGCGTTGGAGCCGCTGGAGCAGTCGCACGTTTTGGACCTGGAGCACGAGGGACAGCTCGCGAACTGCACTGCGGTGCGGGACTTGGTCCGGGACGCCGACCGCAACGCCGCCGCGCTGCCGGGTGCGCCCCGAGCCCGCTTGCTCTCACTTCAGATCAGCAAGCCCACGCTCGCGCCGCACACCCTGGAACTCGTGTTCGGCAAGCATGATTCGGCCCCCACCGCGGCGGTGCACCTGCTTCCGTCCGGTGCCAGCATCGCCGAGGTCCGCGCTGCCGCGCCGGACGCCTTCAAACACTTCGCGAACCTCCAGCGCACCGATCCGGGCGAGGTGTCGCTGACGGTGCGCATGCGGGCCGAGCCGCTGCTGGCGGCGCAGCCGGAGGGCGGTGAGCAGACCGTCGGGATCGGGCGGCTCACCGAAAGCGACGGCCGCAGGCTGCTCAGCGATCTCTCGGGCCGCGACGCGGCCTGGCGTGTGGCCAATCCGGGGCAGACCCGCCAGGTGCACCTGGTGGTGCACGGTGAAAGCGGCACGGTGGTCGGCTACGCGGGCAGGCACGGCAGGCTCGCCGCCGCGGGGGTCGACCGGCTCACCTACTGGCGCTGCACCGACGCGGGCCCGCTGGACCACAGCGGTGAACTCGGCGTCCGCGTCTTCGCTGATCCCGCGGGCGCAGCGCCGAACTCGCTGCCGGGCGAATCCGCTCACGTGCACCCGACCTCGGACGCGTTCGGGGCGCACCATCCGAGCGACAGAGCCGGTGCGTCAACGGAATTGACTCCGCAGCAGTTGGCCGAGATCACCCGCGGCGAGCACGACCCGACGACGCATCCGGACGCGGGCGAGCGGACGAGAATGCTGGGCGAACGCATCACGGACGGACCGCATTCGAGCAGGCCCGCCGACGCGCACAGTCTCGCGTACAGCACCGCCGAGGCGTATCACGCACTCCGCCAACAAGGCCTGAGCGACGCGGAGATCCTGAACGCGCTGCGTTCCGGCGGCACGCCGATGCTGGCCGACGCCGCGGGCCTGCCCTGGTACGCCCGCGACGAGATGCACCAGCTCGCCGCGCGCGGCGCCGACGAAGACCGGATCGCCGCGGGCAACCGCGCCCTCGAACACGAGGAGATCACCCCTGAGTATCTCTTCGACCAGGAGGTGTGCCAACTCGAGGATCTGGCTGCCGGATTGCCCGGCCACCCGCCACTGCGGGTGCTCGAACGCGGTCCCGACGGCGCGCCGACGCTGGTCGCGATCGGGCACGACCGGCCGGAGAAGGTCGTCGTCTACGCCGCGGACGCGGGTCGAGATCTGCTCAGCCACGGCGACGTCGTCGGCGCCCTCTACCGTGACACGGTGGCGCGGGCGGCCGAGCAGAATGGTCGCGTGCCCTCGGTGGCGGTGGTCGTCGCCGTGCACGGCGCGGACGGCGGCCCCGCGCTGGCCCGGCAGATCGCCTCCCTCGCAGGGGAATTGGACTTCCACGCGCAGCGGACCGGCTCGCCGCTCGAGCTGCACGTGATCGGGGAGGGCGAGGGCGCCACGGCGCTCAGCAGAGCCGCAGACGGCGGCGACCTGACGCACTACGTCGAGTCGCTGACGTTCATCGACCCGGGCGAAGTCGCCAGCCGCGCCGCCGACTACCAGATCCAGGACAACCGAGTCCACATCTCGTCGCGCAGCCATGTGCATGATTCCACCGGATCGCCCGCGCATCCGGCGTTCGCCCCGGAGTGGGGTGCGCGGTGGGTGGACCTCGATGCCCTCGGCCAGGTCGGGGCGGGGCTCTCCGTTCCGGAGAGTTTCCGGGTTCCCGCCGTCGAGGGCGAGCCCACCGGAGCTCGCATCCAGAGGGCCATCGACGGCGCCGTGGGCTGGGTGACCGACAAGATGTCCAACGACAATTGGGGGAACGAGGCCCACTTCCGCGACGTGGAGATGATCCTGGCCGAGGTGATGGGGGCCGGGCTCGCCTTTGGCGACCTCACCGTCCAGTGCGAAGTGGTGCACCCGGAGGACGGGTCGGGCCGCACGTTGCGCCTGACCGTGCTGGACGCCGACCCCACGATGAAGCTGTACGAGGCCGGGCACCTCGACGCGAGCGAAGTCGGCCGGGACCTCTGGGTCACCGGCCTGCTCGCGGGCGAGGTCACGTTCGGTTCGCACGACAAGGGCCGGGCGCTGCAGATCGACTTGCCCGAGTCCCGGACCAGCCCGGCTCACGTCCCGCCGGTGGACGTGCCGATTCGCAAGACGCTGCCCGACGGCCCGGCGGACCGCGACCCCAATCTGGCGCTGGAGCTCGAGCGGCAATTCGACGCCGTCGCGGAGGACCGCCTCGACGCCCGCCGGGCGACGAACCTGTACGCCCCCGAGCGGCTGGCGGCCGAGGCCGCGGCGCAGGCGGGCGCCTACCACGATCTGAGCTGGAATGAGCGGGCGATACTCGCAGGCAACGACCCCGGTTTCGGCGAAACAGTGCTCGGAGTGCCGCCCGCGTGGCGTGACCGGCAGGCGCGTTTGCACCTCAAGGCGGCGCTCGACGCCTTCCACGAGCGGGAGCGTTCGGCCACGCTGTCTCCCGACGAACGCGCCGACCGCGCGGCGATGCAGACGCTGGTCCGGTCGCTGAACCACATCGACCAGACCGCCGCCGCGCTCGGCGTTGAGGCGCACCTGCTGCGGTTCAACCCGAGGGACGGATACGTGGAGGTGGCGCTCGGCAATGTCGGGTGGGCCTCGCACGTGAACGTGTTCAGCGCCACGGGAATGCCGCTGCGGATGCTGGGGCTCACGATGGACTGCGTAGCCGACTCCCACCAGGCGGCCCCGGGCGGGCACACGGCGTCACTGCTGCAGTTCAACGTCCGCGAAGGCGCGAAGGCCGATGCGTTTCAGCGCCAGGGAATCTCGGACCTGTTGGAGATGCGCAGGTTCTACAGCACGCTGCCGGACGGCATCCCGGACATCGAGGTGCTCAACCCGCAGGGAACGATCGACCGGGAGGTGCTCCAAGGGCACATCGGATATGTGGATCTGTCGGCGCGGCTGGGCATGCACGACGACAATGGACCGCTGCCCGCGGTGGGCGAAGGATCGGCCGACTACGTCGTGCCCGAGGCGGTGCAGGAGCGCCGCAGGCAATGGAACCACCTGCTGGAAGGGCGTCCCAGTGACTCGGGCTCGATCGCGCTGCGCCTGCTGGACGCGTGGACGCCCGACGGTGCGGTGGACGTCGGCGGCCTGTTGCATCGCGACGGCCCGATGTCCGCGCGCGAGTGGGCGCAGCGCGCCGGAGCGAACCCGCATCCGGGTGGGTTCGAGTCGAAGGCCGCGGCCGCCGCCCACCTGCAAGGCAGGCCGGGGTCGTACCTCGTGACGTTCACGGACCACCCCGACGGCGCTCGGGTGCAGTTCATGCGCAACAGCCGCGGGCAGATCCAGACGCTGGACGTCCGCGACATCCCGCGTTACGAGTTCGGGGCGGGCGCGCAGCTGGAAGCGAACGTGGAACATTTGTGGCGCCGCCACGAAACCAGTTCGAGCTCAGCTGATTCCGGCCGGGTCTACGCGCTGGCCTTCTCCCGCGAGGGATTCGGGGACCTGGTGCCCGAACGCCCGGTTTCCGAGACCGGCGGGGAGGTGATGGGCCTGGTCGGCCGGGATCTGCCGACGGACTGGGTCGGCGGCCACCCAACCGACGACATCACGGTGCCGGGCGCCCGCGGCCACCACCTGGACGGGCCGGATACCCTGCGCCACTTGGTCGATCCCAGTTCTGCGAACGCTTGCGCGGTGGACGGGCTCGGCACGCTCGCGCGGCTCACCAACAATCCCGACGTCACGCCTTTCGAGGGGCAGCAGGCCCAGCAGGCGCGCGCGGCAGGCGTGGACGGCGGCGTCTTCGCTACGCGAGCGGCGGGGGACTGGCACGAGGGCGGCTTCCCGGACCTGGACACCGCGGCCCGCCGGGTGCGCGACGAAGGCGTGATGATCGCGGTCGCGGTGGAGTTCCACGGTTTGGCTGAGCTCAACAACGGCGTCGGCTCGCACCTCGCGGTGATGTACCGCGAGGGCGGTGACGTGTGGATCCGCGAGACCGTGAACGGCCAGGAGATGCCGCCATACCGGCACGAGTTCGGACGGCAGCGGTCCGAGGACGTCTCCGGGGTGTACGGCATCGTCTACAAGCCGGAGCAGCACGTCGACGGCTCGACCGTCTATCGCGCTGAAACGCCGCTGCAAGACGGTGTTTCGCGGGCTGTGGCGGGCGAGAGCCGCCCCGATTCGCTGATGGGCGCGCGGTTCGGGCGCGACCGCGGCGAAGGCGACTTCACCGCGCCCTCGCGCGTCCCCGACCACGAGGCAATGCCGCGGGGAGATCCGGACCCGGTCAATGCCTCCATGTCCGCGGAGGAGATTCAGGCGACCAGGCGCAAGAACTCGGCCGCGGTGCTCCTGGCTCGGGCGGGTTATGACGTCATCCGCAGACCGGAGCTCATCGCCACGGACTACGTCCATGCGGCGCGCAGCGGCCCGCCCGATTTCCGCATCGAGGGCAAGCTCTTCGACTACTACTCTTCGACGTCCCGGTCTCTGCACGAGGTCGTCGAGGAGGTGCGCACTCAGGTCCTCCAGCGCAGAGCCGATCGTGTGGTGCTCGACCTCGTGAACTCCCCGTTCTCGGTAGAGCAGGTTCGCGATGTGCTGCGGGAGTCCGGGGTCCGCGGCTTGGACGAGGTCATCGGCGTCAAAGACGGCGCTGTGCACCGTGTCCTGCCGCCGCCGGACCGGGAAGGAATTACGCGCTGGCTCCGCAAGCGGGTGACGCAGACCGTGGAGACGTTCCTTCCGCCGGACTACAGCACCCCCGATGTGGTCCGAAGCCTCGCTGACGCGGCGTTGCAGGTCGCGCGGGGCAAAGTCGCCGATCTCACCAGGATCACCGGCAGGTCGCTGGAAGGCTTGGCCACGGCGGAGACACTCCAGCGGCTGCGGTTCCTGCGGATATCGGAATCCGATTTTCATTCCTTCCGCAGCAGGCTCCGGGAGGGGTTCGAGCGCCTGCCCGACGTCGAACCAACGGACTCCCGGTCCCGGGTGCTGCGGTTGGCGGACCGACGCAGTCTGTCGATGGCGATGCTGGACCTGTCGGTCCCCGAGCGGCAGGCGCTGTTGTCCCAACACCTCGACGGGTACAAGAGCGAACGCCAGATCGCCGACGATATGCACGTGACTGTGGACGACGTGCGGTCACTGGCGGAAACGGCGCTGCACCGAGTGGTCGACACGCTGCTGGCGGATGTCCGCCGGATGCCGGAGGCGCAATTCCGCACGTTCGTGAGCCGCCTCGCGGCGGATTTCGACAGCCTGCCCAATGTCACGACCGACGACCCGCGCGCGGCGGCGCTGCGACGGGCGGACCGACGCTCGCTCAGCGACGCGCTGTTGGAGCTGACGCCCGAGCAGCGGCATTCGCTGCTGGCGCAGCACCTGGACGGATACCGGGGCGAGCGGGAAGTCGCCGCGGACCTCAACATCGGTGTGCGGGACGTGCGGGCGCTCGCGGACGGGGCGCTGCTGCTGGTGGGCGACCGGCTCTCGGCAGACGTTCGCCGAATGGCCGACGTCGATCTCCGACTCCTGCGCACCAGTCTCGGCGACGCGTTCCGGGACCTGCCCGACATCGACCCGACCGATTCGCGCATCGCCGCGCTGCGCCGGGCGGATCGGAACAGGCTGTCAGAGGCCTTGTCGACGCTGTCGCCGCAGGAGCGGCAAGTGCTCCTGGCCCTGCATCCCGGCACGGGCCGAACCGACGCGCAGATAGCCGCGGCTCTCAACATGCCCGAGCACGACGTCCGACCACTGGCGGAAGAGGCGCTGCACCAAACGGCGCACCACCTCGTGCCCAATCCCGACGTCGATCCCGCCCTCCGCCCCGTGGTCGGCGAACTGCGGCAGATGGGCATCCAGGTCGTCGGACACGAGGGGGTGACCCTCGAATACCTGACCAGCGTCGCCGAGGGTTTGAAAGCCCAGTTCGTTGAGTCGTCGAATCTCAACATCGCGCGGATCAGCTTCAAAGACCTCGGCACCCGATTCTCCCTCGCCCGGGAGATCACTCCGGGCTCCGGGCGGATGGAGCTGGTCTTCAACGTCACCGACGCCACCAAGCCGCAGGCATTCCGCGACCGGGTGCGCGCCTACATCGAGGCAGGCCAGTTCCCGCCGGAGTTCGCCGAGGACACCCCCCGTCAGCTGGCGGTGCGGGAGGCGGGCTCCTGCCTGGTCGCGGCAGGCGGCGGCGCTGCTATCGACCGTGTGCCCCGCGCGTTGACGGAATACTACGACCACATGGGGGGAGACCCGGCGCTGTACGAGCAGTGGCTCCGGGACGGATTGTGGGGCAACAGCTTCCGCGACGGCGAGTTCAATCCGGAGCAGGCGCTGGCGGATGGGTACGCGAGCTACAACTGGCACCGGGACGACCACCCGAGCGAGCCGGTGCGCGTCATTCACGCGGTGATCGGGGAGGCGGCGCACTGGACCGAAACCGCGCATCTACACCCCGACGCGCTCGACTACACCCCGACCGGCGAATCCCCGACGCGCCAGCAGCTGGATTGGGGATACGGGCCCGCGGAGACCGAAGGGCTGCTGCCGCGGCAGTATTTCCCCTCCGAGAAAGAGGCAGCCAATGTGCTCCACGCGGAGCGAGTGCGCGGGCGCCTGCAGCACGAGCTGTTCCCGCGTGAAGGCCACGAAGGCTGGCCCTATGTCGACCAGCGGCGCGACATCCGGGATTTGGTGGAGGATGTGCTGCGGGACTACGGCGACACGATCGACGTCGACTATCGCGTCGAGGCGGGCGGATCGGGGCCGCCGCGACTGGTGCTGAGATTTTCCGAAGTCTTGGAACGCACCGCGGGCGACGGTCCGCTCACCGCGAGTGGTGAGCGCAGGCCGCTCATCGACGCCATCGGCGAGCATGTGCTGCACCACCGCGCCGACCCGATCGACGCGCACCACGTCGAAGTGGAGTTTCACGCGCCTGACCACGCCGACTCCAGGCTGCGCGTCGAGCAGGTCGACATCGTGGACGGTGATCCCACGCAAGTGGCCGAGGCTCGTCGCAAGATCAGAGAGCTGCTGGAGCGCTACGACTGGCCCAATGACCAGATTCGGGCGGCGGACCTGCTGGTCCTGGAGGCCGTGACCAACGCCCACCAGCACGGCGTCGGCAAGATCGACGTCACCGCCGAGCTGCGCGGCGATCTGCAGGACGGCTCGAGATCGGTGCACCTGCGTATCCGCGACGGGGACAACAAGCTTCCGGTCGTGCACCACCGCGACGACCTGGTGGTGGACCAGACCGAGCACAACCTGGGCACCAGGGTGATGGCGGGGCTCGCCAACAGGTACGGCATCGAGCTGCACTCGACGGGCAAGACGCTGTGGTTCGACCTCACCAGGGAACCGTCGGACGTGCACGAGTCCGCGGGCCTCAGCTCCGTCGGCAGGCATTCGCCGGAGGCGCTGGACTTCCTGGCCCGACTCCACATCGCCGATGTGCTGGCCAACGTCGATTCGAGCGGCCGCAAGATCCACTATCCGTGGTTCGACGAGAACATCGGCACGGTCGTGCGCGAAGTGCTCCCGCTGCATCCCGAGCTGGCCAAGGTGATGGCCAGCCGCGAGTTCCTGGAAGACGCACTGTTCCGGCCTGATCGACGGCGACAGGGGACAAGCCTCGAGTCGACGATGGACCTCGACGCGCTGACCAAACAGATCGACGCGGTCAAGGTCGTCGTCGACTTGCTCGACCTCCCGGACAGCATCAAGTGGATCGGCGACGCGGCGCGGGAGCTGGCCGAGGGCGATCCGCACATGCTCGCGGAGGAGGTCTACCAACAGCGGACGGTCGAGTTGAGCGAGGAATTGCAGGGAATCCTCGACCGTGTGAATGAGAGGACGAAGGTATTCGCCGAACCGGACATGGCGCACCACCGACGGCAACCGGCACTGCCGGAGGGGCATCAGCTCAATCGCGAACCCGGGCTGCGGGGACCAGGCAGCGCACACATCGAATGGCAGCACTCGCTGTGGCGCAAACACCAGAACCTGTTGGAAGCCGTCGGCCACGACGCGGCGACGGCGAATAACCGCGGCGGCGTCATGGCGGTGCGCGAGCAGGCCAAACCGGAGGGATCG